>NZ_JAUBUG010000025.1:0-79094 GCF_036705345.1 Microcoleus sp. B3-D2 | reverse complement strand
AGATAATGGAGGATTTCATAACTCCTTAAATCTCAGCATACCAGAAAATGTTATTTTACTATTTCAACCCGCCTACAGTCCGGAAGTAAACCCAATAGAAAGACTGTGGGGATATGTAAAAGAACAATTGAAATGGTTGAGGTTTGATGGTATAGAAGAATTGAGAACAGCGGTGCAAAAAGAGTTAGAAAAGTTGACGAAAGAAGTCGTTGCTTCTTTGACGGGATGGGAATTTATTTTAGAGGCATTATTTGTAGCAGGACTTTAGAAAATTGGTATAACTTCTAGCATTGTCGATAAAAAAATACGCGATATTTTATAATTTTACATTCATTTGTAGCTGTTGGATGATAAATATTAAAATATGTATTTCTATTGGATATTGATATCATAGAACAATTTATTTTTCAAGATCTCAAAATATTTAGAAAACAGTGATAGCAACTATACAATTATTTTCTGCCAATTCGCCCTCTCTCCACAACCCATCAAACACCGCTGACATCGGCTATCAACCGACAAAGCCGGAACCTTAAACCTCGCCCCACAGTTGGGACATTCCCACAGCCAGCATAAGTGATGCCGAGCCTGCTTCGCAGGAACTTCGTTAACACACCCGTAAGCGTTTTAAACTGCCACTCCATCTTATGACAAGGCGACTGGGCATAACAAGCCCCACACAACCGAATCGGTTCCTGTTTCATCCCAGCAGGCGGTAACATCTGCACTAACAGAATAATTAGGATTTTCTAACCATTCTACTTCATGTTTAATATGTTCCCAATCCCGTAATTGACTTTTTTTAGAGTTCCCATGCTCTGCCTAGGAATGCAGATGCTTTGGCTCTGCCTCGCCTTAATTACCAGCCTATTTCACAATACAAGACGCATCCAAAACCACTAGAATTTCATTCTGAAAAACAGTACAACTTGTGATTGCTGAAGCTAAGGCTGGAATTTTTCCTTGTTGGATAGAAAGCATCGCCTCCGGTGTAGAATCAAATTGATTTAGCCAGCCATCATCCTTTATATACTGAAGAGTCAAAGCATTGCGATCGATCATCCAAAAATCAACTCCATATTGATTAATAAAATTTTGCACTACAGCTCGATCGGGAGTGTAGTGAGCGCGAATTAAATCGTTAAGCCGCTGCCGATATTTGCTGTAGTAGCCTTTCTGATACGGCACTGCATATTCCTTTGCCACCAAAACCGAACGCTGACTAAATGTTGGCAAATGGTCAGTCTCTGGCGCGATTGAAGCAATCAAGATATCTTTAGGTTGTTGCTCAAAAAATTTGTACAAACCCGACATTTTACCTTCTACATAGCCGACGGTGGGAAATTTTTCGACCAAGCAGGGATAAAACACAACGGCGATAGCGATAATCGCTGTCGTAATTAGTGCAACTAGATTTTTTATATCAAATCTTGTTGCGGTTGTTGATGCCCAATAACCGACTCCATCGATAATTAAAGTTAGGGCGATCGCAGTTATCAACACAACAATAAATCGCAAGCTGTAGGCCGTATAGCGACCAGGTTGATACAGCTTAAAAATGGTAGCGTGAGCTGCAAAAAACATCGCCGAGGATGCTAAAAATAGCTGAAGCAAAAGCCAGATTTTGCTTTGAATCTGATTTGCTAAGGGAAAAGCCGATCGCAAAAACAGCAGCAGCGGAAATAATAGCCCGACACAGTGAGTTACAGGCGTAAACAGCGACTTGGGAAACATCCCGCTACCCCGCCCTGTCAACCAATAATCTTTAGGATTGGGACGAAAAAAAGCATTTCTGCCGCTGGGAACAAATTCGGCCATTTGCTTCGCTTCTGCTGCGGTATAAGTTGGGCCAAATTCAGAGTTATCTAAGGCATAGGGCAGCATTACTAAAAAGATTACTCCCAAACCTGTAGTGCAAAATAGGTAATTAGTTCGATCGCCCGACAAGCGCAAACCGCCGTTTTTCCAGCATAGCAGGCGCAAAACTAAAATTCCGGCAGCAACCAAGGCGTAAGGAGGATAGAATAGTCCGATCAGCGCTATCGCCCCCAAACAAGGCAGCAACGAACTGCGCGACAAATAATATAAAAAACCCAGAAATATCGGATAGATAAAAGCTCTTGGCGTTGTAGAAGCCAAATCATCTGTCATCCACATATGCTGATTTAACAGCAAAGATGCAATAAATCCAGTCATCGGCACTGGTAGCATTTCTAGGCAAAGACCAAAACAGTAATAAGTCGAGATTAACGCGAGAAATAGCGGCAATATTTTGTGAAGAAATAGCGGATGAATGCCAACTGTTGCGGCTAATTTGTAGAGCGTGCTGTATCCTGCGGGGGCGACTGATTGAAAGTAATTAGCAATGAAATCGTTGGGGAATAATTCAGGATCGACAAACCGCATCATCCAGAAAACGTGCTGCCTCGCATCGTCTTGCACCATATACTCGGCCCTGAAGGCTTGCTTGAGTCCTAAAAAAGCATAAAGTGCAGCAAATGTCAAGCTCAAAGTCAACCAAAATATTGTGTGTGATCGGGATTTGCGATCGACTGTAGCAGTTAGAAATTTGTGCAACCGAGCTATTAATACCATTAGAGATTTGAGATTCGAGATTAAAGAATCGGGAATGAGTGATTCTCAAACCTAAGATTATATCATGCCCCGTCAATTACCCCTAATAAAAACCGCTTTACTTTCAACTTCGCCCGATTTTAGATCATTTTCCAGGCCGCACACCCGCAATTTTAAGGCGAATCCGGTACAGACTTGTATTTGCCGTAATATAAAGCGTTTTGCGATCGCTTTCTCCCCAAGCCAAATTAGTCGCCGTCTCAGGCACAGAAATCTTCCCCAAAAGCTTGCCATCCGGCGAAAAAATCCACACTCCCCCCGGCCCGGTGCTGTAAACATTCCCCTCTAAATCAACTTTTAGACCGTCGGGAACTCCGCCTTGACTGGCGTCTTTTAAATCTGCTGCAAAAAGCCGCTCATTTGTAACAGTTCCGTCCGGTTTTACATCGAAAACGGCAATGTATCCCGCTTCCGAATTGTTGACATAAAGTTTTTGCTCGTCTGGTGAAAAGGCGATGCCATTTGGCAACACCAAATCCTTAACCAGCAGAGTTAATTTCCCGTCTGGTGCCAGCCTGTAAACACCGTAAAAACCCAATTCTTCCTGGTCTTTACTAACACCGTAGGACGGATCTGTAAAATAAATGCTGCCGTCGGATTTAACAACCAAATCGTTCGGACTGTTGAGCCTTTTTCCCTCGTATCTATCCGCCAACGTGATAACTTTGCCGTCTTTTTCAGTACGGGATACGCGGCGATTTTCGTGTTCGGCAGTAAGTAAGCGGTTTTCTTTGTCTAAAGTATTCCCGTTGGCTTTGCCCGAAGGCTTGCGAAATACCTCAACTTGCTGATTGGAGGCGAGTTTGTAGATAATATTGGCGGGAATATCGCTGAACAGCAAAAAACCCTCTGGATGCCAAATCGGGCCTTCTATAAATTGGAAATTGCCCGCTACTTTTTCTAATTTCGCACTGTCATCAAGAATATCTTGCACGGTGTTTTTTTTATCCCTATTTTCCGTTTGGGCGGTCAGTTTTGTTAAGTTCCCCCTAACTTTTTTGCTGGGGTTGCTGACTGCTAAACTTAATACTATCAACAACAAACTAATTGTAGCAATTTTGATTGTCATGTTTGCTCATAACTTAATTACTTCCTTCCCACCATAAGATTACCTATCTCCTGCTTTACTTCTTCCTTTCTTCTTTATTTGCTACAATAGCGCTATCGCGCCCCTTCGCTAACACATCTAAAGCAGTGCGTCAACTCACTATTTTGATAACATAAAAATATAATTTAGAGCGGTATTGAATTTAATAGTACCGTATGTAAGAAAAAAAAGAAGCTCGAAAATGCGAGCTTAATTATATTTAACTTAAAACGTTTCACCTGTCAACTGTTAAGCAGGAAATGACACGAATAGAAATGCAATACCGATCGCGAGCGCCCCTATACCCATCACAACAGACCAGAAGCGGTGATAACTGTTAACCACCGTACCGCTATCGCTTTCAAGCTGAATCAAATCCATCCAAGGTGCAACGCCCCGGCGGAACCAACCCAAAGTCCTAACATCCATTCCAATCAAACTTTTAACCCGTTTCATGCCAAACAGCAAATTACCAATTGGCCCAAAACGAGAAGCATAGCGCAGATAAATCATTCCCGTTCTGTCTTGCAATTTCAAATCAGAACCGAAGCTATAACCCGCATCGCCGCGACCAATTAATTCGCCTTGCAGTTGCGCCGGTTGACCCCGCAAAGGGCTTGCGTAAGGGTCAGACATTAAGGTTAAAACATCCAAGTGTTCTGCTTCTTCGTAATTGGGGAACATTACCAAAGTCTTCAGCAAAATTCCCGCACCCAAAGCGATTAAAGGACAAGCAACCATCATCATCGGGTTTACAGCATACAGGGAAATGCCGATCGCAAAACCCACCGCTAAGCCCAGAGTTTCTGCACTGTACAACAGCAAATCGAACACAAAATTGCCGTACAATCTCCGCTTGCTCAAATCGTTGCCTTCGCCGACAATCCGGCCCATGTCAAACTCAATATCCAAGCCTAATTGTTCGGCATAAGTGCTCAAAGCGCGAACTCGTTTACCCGTCAGCGGGTGAGTAGAGTTCAACTCCATCCACCAACCCCACGGATTAAACATATCCCACAAAAACACTCGCCCAATCTTTTCTGGTTCCGAAGAAATCCTGTAAGCAGTGCCAGTAGATGTGGCAGCTTTGGCATCGTAAATGCCTAAAGCGCGAGTTCCTTCTAATAAGCGGCTGGGTTCTGTTGCCCTTTGTCCTTCTTCCAAAATACCGTAAGCAATTTTTACCAAAGCGCGAGACAAAGCATTGGGGTTGCCAGTAGTTTCGGCAGCAAAATGGTCGGCAAAATATTCTCGCGTCCGCGACAAATACAGCAATAAATAAGTGCCAGCGATGTAAAACAAATAAGCAACAGCAGCTACAGTACCTGCTGCATCTTTAGCTTTTTCACCACCACTTCGACCCATCCTTTGAGCTGTAGTGTAAATTAAATAGGTAATCTGCACCAAAGTCGAAGCTAAAGTCATTACTGCAAAGTCCCAGTGGACGATGTGACCGAGTTCATGGGCGTAAACAGTGGCAATTTCCTCGTCGTCTAAATAGGTAAAAAGACCTTGACTGACGATTAAGCGAGCGCTGTTGGGAAATGAACCGTAAGTAAAAGCAGTAGGGTTTTGGTCGTCGATAATTCCTAAACGCGGCTGCTGGAGTTTTTTCTGCTTGCAAACCTTCTTAATAACTTTCGCTGTTTCGGGACTTAGGCTTTCAATTTCTGCTAGGGAAACCCAGCGAGTATGGTATAGCCAATTTTGGCTTAAGTCCATCAAGTAAGGCGATAAGAAAAAAGCAGCGATGTTAAAAATTAGAGTTATGGGAAGTGCGATCGCCAATCCGGCGACTGGATCGGGACTGTTGAGAATCAAAACAGAGGCTAAAGATAGCGCTAACACCATACCAAACAGCAGGCTGATGGTGACGCCGGAAGCTAAAACGAGATTTCCGCCAGTTTTCTGTATCAGTTTAACGCCGGGTTTGGCGGCTCGCCCTGCCTTGCGTAAAGGGGCGTGAGATGACATAATACTCTCCAAAGGTTATTGACAAATGGAAATGACCGTGGGATTTTATCTATACTTCACTGTTTTAACCTGTTAATGCGGATTGCTGTAAGGGGTCTCAACAAAAATATAGAATTTCCTCTAGAATTGTTAAGATTGAAAACCGCCCCGAAATTTATTTGTGCGGATTCAATTCAAAACTCAAAATTCAAAACCGAACAATCAAAACTATTTAAAAGTTACTGCCATGTCTATTATTGAAATTGCCCAAAAAACGCGCGTATCTGCTAGAAAATTGGCAGTTTTGTCCGCTAATACCAAAAATCAAGCTATTGAAGCTATTGCGAAAGCTTTAGAAGCTGCTGCGCCGGATATTGTGGCGGCGAATGCGGCTGACTGCAAGGCGGCCCAGGCGGATGGAATTGCGAAACCGCTGTACGATCGCCTAAAGTTGGATGAGAGCAAGTTGAAAAGTGCGATCGCAGGCGTGCGCGACGTTGCGAAACTCCCTGAGCCGATCGGTGTCGTGCAAATTCACCGCGAATTGGATACAGGATTAATTCTGAAGCGCATCACCTGTCCTTTGGGCGTTTTAGGCATTATTTTTGAAGCGCGCCCAGAAGCTTTAATTCAGATAGTATCCTTGGCAATCAAATCAGGAAACGGCGTCATTCTCAAAGGCGGCAAAGAGGCAGTCCGTTCCTGCGAAATCTTGACAAAAGTGATCCATCAAGCATTAGCCGAAACTGCGGTTAATCCAGAAGTCGTGCAGTTGCTCACGACGCGGGAAGAAACAATCGAACTGCTGAAAATGGATGAATATGTAGATTTGATTATTCCCAGAGGTTCTAATTCATTCGTGCGGTTCGTGCAGGAAAACACGCGGATTCCCGTGTTAGGACACGCCGACGGAATTTGTCATTTGTACGCAGACAAAGCGGCGGATATTCAGAAAGCAGTTGAGATTTCTGTAGATGCAAAAACCCAGTATCCAGCCGCCTGCAATGCCATTGAAACTTTGTTAGTTCACAGTGCGATCGCCCCCAAATTCCTGCCCGCAGTTGCCGAAGCTTTGCAGCAGAGAAAAGTCGAATTGCGGGGAGACGAAAAAACTCGCGCCATCCTCGAAAATATTGCCGAAGCAAATGAAGCGGATTGGTCTACAGAATACAGCGATTTAATTTTGTCAATCAAAATAGTAGATTCTGTGGAAGAGGCAATTAACCATATCAATACATACGGTTCCAGACATACAGATGTCATTGTCACCGAAGATAGCCAAGCCGCCGAGACATTTTTAAATGGAGTAGATGCGGCCGGAGTTTATCACAATTGTTCTACTCGATTTGCCGACGGTTTCCGCTACGGTTTCGGTGCAGAAGTGGGGATTAGCACGCAGCAAATGCCACCTCGCGGGCCTGTCGGTTTAGAGGGGTTAATTACCTATAAGTATCGAGTTGTTGGAGATGGTCATATTGCCGCTAGTTATGTAGGGAAAGATGCTAAGGAATTTACGCATCGAGATTTGTAATACAAGATTTACGCAACTGGCATAATTAGTAGGGTGCGTCAGAATCCGAGGCCCTGAATAATCACCCTAGAACTGCGTCTGACGCACCCTACAACTGGATAGAAGTGTGACACTTACGTAAGTCCCGATTATGACAGAAAATCCAAATCAACCCAGAGAATACGATGCTGTCCTTGGCGGTGAATCTCAAGTGCCATTGGCTGCGGCTGTCTTAGGCGGGATTCCCGGCGTTAAAAGTCGGTTAGCTTCTCCCATTGTCGAGGTGAAAATTGCTGCACTGTCTGAAGCGCTGAAATATGGAGATCCAGGTTTAGATTTAATAATTGCGGCACTCCAAGATGAATCAATCGCGGTGAAATTTGCAGCCTATTCGCTGCTGAAGGATAGAGATGAACCAAATCTAAAACAGCAGCTCCAAAAATATTTGCCTATCTTTGACTTTGATGTGATAACAGTTGATGCGTATGGAAAAGAAAACGGTCGCCGCCGTCATTATGCTCATTTCCTGCCCGAAGACTTAGGGAACGGAATTGTGCTGGAAATGGTTTACATTCCCGGTGGCACATTTATGATGGGTTCCCCAGCAACAGAAGAAAGACGAGAGGAGAGCGAAAGTCCGCAGCATCAAGTAACAGTACCCGCTTTTTATGCAGGCAAATATCCCATCACCCAAGCACAGTGGCAAGCAGTGATGGGAAACAACCCATCATATTTTAAAGGTGAAAAACGTCCTGTAGACACTGTATCGTGGGATGATGCCGTCGAATTCTGTGGCAAACTCTCGCAACAAACCGGGAAAAAATATCGCCTCCTGAGTGAAGCAGAATGGGAATACGCCTGTCGTGCTGGTACAACAACCCCATTCCATTTTGGGGAAACCATTACCTCCGATTTAGTCAACCATAACGGAAGCTCCCCCTACGCAAACGCCCCCAAAGGACTTAACCGCAGAAAAACAATCGATGTCGGGAGTTTTCCCCCCAATGCCTTTGGGCTGTACGATATGCACGGCAATGTTTGGGAATGGTGCAGCGATGAGTGGTACGAAAACTATAACGGCACACCAACTGACGGAAGTTCTTGGGAACCTGGCAGAGATAATACCCGATTGCTGCGTGGCGGTTCCTGGTCCTACTGTGCGGTCTTTTGCCGCAGTGCCTTTCGCCTCCGGTACGGGGGGGTCCTTAAAGGGTGGCGCTGGGGTTTTCGCGTAGCGGTAGCGTCGGTTTCTCCGTCGTCCTAGTTTTCCCGGCGAAGACTCTTCTTTACCCTTTTACCCTCTGCACTTTTGCCTTTTCCCTGACGGCAGAAGGGCAAGAGAAATCGAATTGTACCTAAATTTTAAAATAGAAAGCTGTTAGAAGCTTTCAAAGAGCATAAGTTAGCAGAAAAAGGAGGTGAATAAGCGCGATCGCAGTAGGGATGATTTTAAGAGTGCGCTGTTATATTATTGTTTCTTTCCCACATAGATGCCTGGTAAAACCCACCCAATAGCCTGTAGATACGGCATCTTAAGCCAAGTGTCCCTTCTCCTTCATCCATCCCAAAAAAAGCGATCGCCCTGACATTCAAACAAACTTAGCTACAATGAGCTATACTGTGCTCGGCGACTCCCCAAATCGAACAATTTGCCGTGGTTTATGTCTAACTCCTCCCTCCTCACCCCTGGTTCGACTCTCGAAAAACGCTACCGCATCCTCCGCGAATTGGGCCGCGGTGGCTTCGGGCGCACTTACCTCGCCGAAGACATCAACCGCTACAACGAATCTTGCGTACTCAAAGAGTTTTCTCCGGTTGTTCACAGCCCGAAAGCGGCCGAATTGTTCGATCGCGAAGCGAGTATGCTTTACCACCTCCAACACCCGCAAATTCCAAGCTTTCGAGAACTTCTGCGAACGGATTTGGGCGGGAATCCATCTTTATTTTTAGTGCAAGATTATATCAAGGGTCAAACCTATGAAGAAATATTGATATCGCGCCAGCAGCAAGGTAAAAATTTTACCGAAGCAGAAGTTACTCAACTGCTATTTCAGCTTTTACCAGTTTTAGAATACATCCACTCAAAAAATTTAATTCACCGCGATATTTCCCCGGATAATATTATTCAGCATGATGCTGACAAACTACCATTTTTAATTGATTTCGGTTCTGTCAAACAAATCGCAGCCAATGCCGTACTTCAGTTTAACGGACAATCCGATACGGCGATCGGCAAACAGGGTTATTCGCCGGCAGAACAAATACGACTGGGGAAAGTTTCTGCTGCTAGCGATTTGTACGCTTTAGCCGTCACGGCTTTGGTACTGCTAAGCGGCAAAAAGCCTCAAAAATTGTACGATATCAATAATAAAACTTGGGATTGGCGATCGCACGTCAGTGTCAGCTCAAATTTAGCCACGGTATTGGATCGGATGTTAGCAGAACAACCGGGCGATCGCTACCAATCTGCAAAAGCAGTCCGCGAAGCACTCAAAGATCCAAAACAATCTCAAATTGGCAGTATAATTTCCCAAATGGTGACAATGAACTTTGTGGGCCGCCCTTTCAAAAACACCACTCAAACTGCTACCAGCAATCATACTCCTGTTCACCAAAATCCTCAACTGGTTAATAACAACAGCACATTCAACTTAATTCCTTGGAAAATCCTAGGGAGTTTAAGTGTCGTTTTGGTGCCAGGAATGTTAGCTTTTAGTGTAGTCAAATCTGGTTTCACGTTGCCCAAGTTGCCGGATTTACCTAAATTTACTTCGCGCCAGCAACCTCCCGATACATCCTTAGAGGAAGCCGAAATAATTCGTCAAGAAAAAATTGGTAAACGGCGCAAAAATCTCAACATTAATCAAGATATATTCTATCAAAAAGTGGATGAATTATATTACAATAAATATCCCGAATTACAAGGGCGCAGCTTGACAGAAAAGCCAGAAGATGCTGAAATTAGGCGGAAATGGTATGAAGTTGCTGAGGATTTACTGGACAAGTTGGAGAAAGGAGGAGAGTTGTGAAATTTAAGAGAGAATAAGAGTGATTGAACCGCAGAGGGCGCAAAGAGCGCAGAGGGAGAAGGAAAAGGGCAAAAAAAGAGAGGGAAGAGAAAGAGAACTTTATCTGGTTTAATACAAATTGGTATAGACAACGCACTTTTAGTTTATTGCAAAATGGATTCTATTCAACTTACAGGAATTCGCTGCTACGGATATACGGGCTATCTGCCGGAAGAGCAAGTTTTGGGACAGTGGTTTGAAGTGGATGTTACTCTATGGCTCGATTTATCGCAAGCTGGAAAAAGTGATGATATTCAACATACTCTTGATTACCGCAGCGCAATTACTCTGATTCAAAAGCTAGTCCAAGAGTCGAAATTTTTATTAATCGAACGCCTAGCAGATACTATTGCTCAAGCGCTTTTAGAACTACCGTTAGTCGAGAAAGTCAAGTTACACCTCTCAAAACCTGCCGCCCCTATCCCTGATTTTGGTGGCAGAATTACTCTAGAAATTACTAGAAGTCATTAGTCAATAGTCATCAGTCATTAGCCCTTAATACTTAGCCACTCTACTGTCTTCCCGATACCCGCTAGGGCGTGTTTTAAAACTACTGATTGTGAACTTCACAGCTCGGAGATTTCCCTACATCCCCCTTAAAAATACCCACTTTGAGGTATTTGCTCTTTTGAAGGGGGATGGGGGAATATAAGGGTTTGAAAACACGCCCTAGTTCCTACGCACAGTCAAAACTAATCTCCGCGATCGCACTTGATTAATCTCAGTACAGCTCTTAATGAAGAGCGGAGAATTTGATTCTGTATAAACTGTCTGGTTCTTGATTAGTCATAGCTTCGATTTTATCAATCTTACCTTTATAGAAATAAGGTCGAATTGTATTAACCGATGGCATTTGCTTGAAGGCGTAGTACAGTACCACTGGTTCCTGATGAAACTGACAGGCTGTGATATACCCAACCAGAGCGTGTTCAAAAGAATGGTAAGCATTTTTCCAAGGCCACTGTTTGGGTAGCTCCTGAAGAGGTTTGTTCGTTGAATCATCAACGCCAGTCCAAACTTCACCGTACTTCCGATCAACAAAATAGTTGAACCAGTAATCGTAAGTTTGTGGAAGGTAAATTGCTAAAGAGTGGTTTTCTAGAGCCAGTGAGGCAGCAAATTGGTCGAGTTCTGCATAGATCCACCAATCTTTATTTAGGTTAACTTTACCCCCTTGATTGATTGCGGATGCCCAGGAACCCGATTTAGGGAGATAGGCTCGTTCTAGAACCTTGGGCCCATTTTTTTCGGCAAACTTGACCAGTGTCTGGTTGCCACTAAGTAAACCCGCCATACGGATCATCCACATCGCTTTAATAGTGTGTCCAAAATCAACTTTTATGTTTTGGATATCCCTATCAAAGGGTGAATTCGCGGCATAAAAAAACAAATTCTCATTAGGAAAATAGAATTGATTAAGCATAATATTTGAAAGATCTACCAAATCCTGTTTCCATTCCGCTTGGTATGGTTCAGGCAGGATTGGAGTAATCAGAACCATGTATGCGTTCATCTGGTCTAGTTGAGCAGTCAAACGCTTATCAAGAGCTTTCCCATCGTCTCCGTCTTTTAACTGCCACTGTAGCGCCTTCAGTTTTGGGTTATAGTATGTTTTGAAAATATAATCTTTGACGGCTAGAATGTCGGGTAAGACTTCTGGATCACGGGTCAAGTAGTAATAAAAGCTGATGCCCAGAAGAGAATAAGCCAGTTCTTGAGGATTGCGGTACTCAACCGATGGTTGCCAAGACTTTGTTTCACCATCCCAGAAGGCATAGGTGCCACCATGTTGGCGATCGAAACTGTTCTGACGCAGATAATCTACACCTGCTTTCGCATACTGCAAATAGTTGGAATCACCCGTTAAGTGGAAGGCTACTCCATAGCCATAGATCTGCCGAGATATAGAAACAACATAGTTGCGATTCCTCATCAGCCAAGCGTTGTCTTTAATTTCCGGGCAGGGATTGCTACGGTCAAGCAGTGTTCCATCGTTACAACGAACAGAAGGGAAATTGCCGATTGGATCTCCTAAAGCAGCCGGCATTGTCCAGAAGGGAAGAAGTTCATTCTGGACATGATTCAACCAACGTTGGGCAGTTGGAAGTTGGGACGGAAGATGGTTAGTAGAGGTTAGGCCAGGCAGAATAACTTGATCCTGAGAATAACCTGGCCGGGCATTCATAGCCCAAGAAGCCACCCCAAAGTAGCTACCAAAAGGTAAAACGCACAGTAAACAAACAGCTAAAGAAGTGATGGTAAATTGAATCGAATTCCATCGCATATTTTTATAGAGGAAGAGCGAAATGTTTGTTTACTCGATCGCAATTGGGATCAGAAAGTCCTTCCCAGAGGCAAATAACCAAAAACTCCCTAAGTCGCCCAAAACATCGGGGGGGACAAGAGTATTTCTCAAAGTCCCCCTTATTAAGGGGAGCCGCTGCCACCAGAAGGGTCTCCCCAAGTATCGCCGTGGGGCGTGGATTTAGGGGGAGCTAGACTCTACTACAAGCGAGATTTACAGAGGTTTTCAGTCTTAAGTTGACACCAATGCCTACTGCCTATGGCTAACTGACTAATTACCACTTCAGCAAGTTAAATTCTTCCATGTCTACGGTATTGCGGTTGCGATAAATCGCCAAAACAATTGCCAAACCCACCGCAGCTTCAGCCGCCGCTACCGTAACTACAAACACGGTAAATACTTGGCCCTTAACTTGTACGGGGTCGAGATAATTGGAGAAACCCATCAAATTGAGATTGACAGCATTCAGCATCAACTCGATCGACATCAACACGCGCACTGCATTTCGGCTGGTAATCAAACCGTAAATACCAATACAGAAAAGTGCGGCGGCTAATAACAGGAAATACTGGAGTTGCAGTTGCATAAATTTTTTGAGTCTTTCTCAATCAACATTACTACAAGACAGAGAGATAGGTGCAGTGAACACCCTACTGTAGCGTGTCTAAATCATTCATACACTAGGGGTAGTGATAGCTACCTACCTCCGAGCGGGGCAACCACGGGTAAATTGCCCCTCCCTTAAATGTACGAATCATTTAGACTAACTACTTTTATTTAGATTCTGGCGAAGACACATCTCCGGCAGAAACTAATTCGCGAGGTCTTTCCGGCAAACTCAAAGCAGGTGTTTCGGATAGCTTCTTTGACAGTTCATCCGGGAAAAAATCGCGGCGCGCCAAGACAATTGCTCCCACCATTGCCATCAACAAAAACACTGATGCTAACTCGAAAGGCAGCAAAAAGTCGGTGAAGAAATGTTTGGCGATCGTGACGATCGAACTTTCTGCCGGTGCTCCTGTCGTCGCGACAATAGTCCAAGGAGTAGACACCACCATCGTACCCAAAAGCGCAAACAAGCCTACGCAAACTACTGCTGTTGCTACTTGACGCACCCAAGCGTTGGGAATTATGCGGAAATCTTCTCGCTTGTTCACCAACATAATCGCAAACAAAATCAAGACGTTAACAGCGCCAACATAAATCAATACCTGCGCTGCTGCTACAAAGTCGGCATTCAGCAACAAGTACAAGCCGGCAATGCTGGTAAATACGCCGCACAGCAAAAAAGCTGAGTAAACGATGTTGGATAACAGCACTACTCCTAGTGCTCCTCCAATCATCATTACGGACAGTATGCCAAATGAAACAAATTGAACCCCTTCAGCTAGATTCACAATTTTTTATCCTTTGGTAATTGGTAATTGGGAATTGGTAATTGGGCATGAGGACATTGGGCATGGGGCATTGGGCATTTGTTAGTAGTTATTTAGTTATTAGAAAAACTACTAACAAGTAACCACTCATCACTAATTACTAACTATGCCCCATGCCCCATGCCCCATGCCCCATTACCTACTTTTCGATAATTTCCTCTGGACGCAGACCGGCGCGGCGATCGGTGTAGGAAACTTCATGGGGGTCGATCGCACCTTTCGGCAAGTAAGCGAATTCCCGCATCGGTGTCACCATCGGGTCATCTGTAACCTTGTAGGGCAAACGTCCGAGAGCCACGTTGTCAAAATTCAATTCGTGGCGCTCGTAGGTGGCTAACTCATATTCTTCTGTCATCGACAAACAATTAGTCGGACAATATTCTACGCAGTTGCCGCAGAAGATACAAACACCGAAATCGATACTGTAGTGCTTGAGTTGTTTCTTCTTGGTTTCTTTGTTAAATTCCCAATCCACTACAGGTAAGTTGATCGGACATACCCGAACGCAAACTTCGCAGGAGATGCACTTGTCAAATTCAAAGTGAATTCTGCCCCTAAAACGTTCGGAAGGAATTAATTTTTCGTAAGGATACTGCACCGTAATCGGGCGGCGTCTCATGTGGTCAAAAGTAACACCTAGACCTTGACCGATATACTTAGCAGCTTGAAAACTTTCTTTGGCGTATTCGCCTACTTGATTGAGGAATTTTAACATGGTGTTCTCTCTCTGTACTTGAGTTTTTGGTAATAGCTAATTGATAATAGGTAATTGGTTAACAGCTATTTTTTTTAGCTGTTGCCATTTACCTATTATCAATTAACCGCCAAAAGCAAAGGGAAAGGCAAGCTTCAAAGCTGCGGTCAATAGCAAATTAACTAAAGCAACGGGCAGCAAAAACTTCCATCCCAAATCTAGCAATTGGTCGATCCGAACTCGCGGCAGAGTCCAGCGGAGCAGAACTGCCAGAAACAGGAAAAAGTAGGCTTTCAACATGGTCATTGTAATGCCCAGCAAGCCAGTAATTACCTGCAACCAAGGAGTCGTCTCGCTCAATCCCAGCGCATTTGTCAGCACTTCGACAGGAATCGGGGATTCCCAGCCGCCGAGGTACAAAACTGCTACTAGGAGGCAAGAAAGGACGAGGTTAACGTAGGAAGCGATGTAGTACAAAGCAAATTTCATGCCTGTGTACTCAGTCTGATATCCTGCTACCAATTCTTCTTCTGCTTCCGGGAGGTCAAAGGGCAACCGTTCGCATTCTGCTAGTGCGGAGATCCAGAAAATCAGGAAACCTGCTGGTTGCCGCCAGATATTCCAGCCGACAATGCCGTAGCCGGCTTGCTGGTGTACGATGTCGATCGTACTGAGGCTATTGGACATCATCACGACTGCCAATACTGCCAAAGCTAGGGGAATTTCGTAGCTGAGGGATTGAGCCGCGGCTCTGAGTCCGCCGAGGAGGGCGTATTTGTTGTTTGAAGCATAGCCGGACATCAGCAAGCCGATCGGCTGAATGCTAGAAAGAGCAATCCACAGAAATATCGCTGTCCCCATATCGGCGATCAGCATATGCTCTCCGAAGGGCACGATTAAGTAGGAGAGAAAAACTGGAATCACCACAATTACCGGGCCTAGGGTAAATAGCAGCGCGTCAGCTTTTGCCGGTACAATGTCTTCTTTGAATACCAACTTCAGACCGTCAGCAACGGGTGCTAGCACTCCCAGAGGGCCGATAAATTCCGGGCCTACCCGCTGTTGAGCGGCGGCGGAAATTTTCCGTTCCAGCCAGACGCTAGTGAGTACCCCGAAAACGGCAGCGACAATCATCAGCAACATCGGCAGCGGTAGCCAAAGCACTTGGGCGATGTCCGCCGGTAAGCCCAAATTCATGAGGGCTTCTACGAAACTTCCTTGTAAGTCAATTCCTGGGTTCATTTGTCCAGCTTTTGAGCGGTCAGCATATAATTTTTCACCCGTCCTTCGTAGGAGTAGGCTTAGAAATCGGGGTCTTTGTAAAGATTTTTAATGCTTTACCGCCTAATAGTATATCGCCCGACAGGCTCCAAGAACGCACAGACAGGGTGAAGTTCTAATTATATGAGCCCGCAGCGTAGCTAATGGGTGGGTAATTTATGTATTTTTACTTAGTCGATCGAGCTGATCGATTTTAGATTTTAGGTTTTAGGTTTTAGATTGAACATTGAATGCCAAACAAAAGGGCCCAGAGTTAACTCTGGGCCCTTTTAATGCTTTAAAGTAACTTTCAAATGGCTTAAACCATTGATTTTACGTCACTTTTTTTATGGAACTGGGCAGAATCGAACTGCCGTCCAAAGCGGGTATTTACCTTCCGATCGTTCACAGGTTTATCCCTTCTAATCCTCAGGGCGGGAACCATCTTTATCCCAAATGGGGGGATTTTCTAGTGATTGCTTTCCTAGCTAGCCGACTAGAAACGTTTAGCTAGGGCATCCGTTGGGGGTTGTTATGCTACCGTTAACGGAGTGAGGTGGCATACACTCTAAACCAAGCTCAAGAAGTTTTTAGGCTACAGCTACGGCTTTGCGAGCGAAAGGAACGATGTTGTTCGCATTTACTATTTTTTTTGAGCCGATATTAACGAGAGTAGACTCCCTCTCGACCTGCATCACGGAGCAGCTTTCGCCACCCTGTCGAAACCATTACAGCCCCTCGTGTGTTCT
Source organism: Microcoleus sp. B3-D2 (assembly GCF_036705345.1). Classification (NCBI taxonomy): domain Bacteria; kingdom Bacillati; phylum Cyanobacteriota; class Cyanophyceae; order Oscillatoriales; family Microcoleaceae; genus Microcoleus; species Microcoleus sp. B3-D2. The sequence continues at coordinate 62,398 of NZ_JAUBUG010000025.1, read as the reverse complement.
TTTATGATAGACAATATTTCGTGTTGCGTCAAGTCAACCGATTTTAGATTTTGGATTTGGGATTTTGGCACAAAGCTGAGTCTGGAATATTTACATCTTGCACCATTTTCTTGAACAGGCTTTCCGGCCTGTTGCACAAGAGTTGAGTTTTCCTGTGGGGTGGGCCGAAGAGCCCGCCCAGGTTTATTGACAAGGGTGCAAAATGTCAGCCCTGCCAAGTTTAATGCAAATTTTCGTCCCAGACGCCGATGTAAATCCGATCGCGCTCGTTGCGTTCGATCATCCCTTCAAGCGAACCCTTCCTAAACGTAAACCGATTACTCCGGCGCTGCTGCACGTCGCCCAAGCCTTGCAAAATCTCCCGGCTGGCGCCGCCCACCATCCCGTTTAAGGCGGTTCGCACCACCAAATCGTCCACCGACTGGGCAAAAGAACCCTCTGTTTGTACTAGCTCGCCCGAATCGCGATCGTAAATGTAGCCGAGAGTAATCCGATTTGGCAATATTTCGTAAAGTGCCGTGCGAGTATTCGGCCAATAGCCCCGCGCTTGAGAGTCAGTGGGTTCTCCCAATTCCGATAAAATCTGACTTTCGGCCGTACCAACGGCATATCCAGGGATTGTGGGAGTCTTCTGATAATTGGTTCCCGGTTGTTCGCTGGGTGCGGGCGATCGATCTGGCGGCAACTCTTTGTCAACAAGTTTTTCCGTTGGTGTGGGTTCGGCAGCCTCCGGAGAAGGCGCTGGTGTTGGCGCTGGGGCTGGTGTTGGAGTTTCAGCAGCAGGCGCTGGAGTTTCAACAGCAGGCGCTGGAGTTTCAGCAGCCGGCGCTGGAGTTTCAGCAGCGGGCGCTGGAGTTTCTCTGCGAGTCGGGGCTGGCGTTGATGTCGGCGCGGGAATTGGTGCGGGGCTTGAGCGCGCGTCTGGATCTGCAGGGGCCGAAGTGCGATCGTCCTGGGCTACCGGTGCGGGTTCCGAAGACGGCCGATTGAGGAAAACCCTAGCAATCCCGACCAAACCTGCAACAATAAGTGCGATCGCCACGAACCCCAAAATCCACCAAACCTTGCGGTTGTTGTTCCCTGAAGGGACCACAGCAGGCGCGGTTCTGGAACCCACAGGCGACTGAGGCCCGTGTCCCGGAATCACCGCCACCGTCGGCCCGGTGCTCGGCGACGCTGCACCCTCCTGCCCGTGAAGCAGCGACAGCCACTCATCCACGGTAGCAGGGCGATTTTGAGCTTCTACCGTCATCCCCCGCATCACTGCAGAGCTGACAGCCGCACTTAGCTGAGGCTGCAAGTCGCGGGGCGAAGGCATCGGCTGACTGGTACGCAAAATTGCAGCCACCGGCACCTGTGCTGTGAGTAAAGTGTAAAGCGTCGCCGCCATACCGTAAACATCTGTGGCGGGCGTATATTTTCCTTGGGCAAAATACTGTTCTGGCGGCGCGTAGCCATCGGACACCATATTAGTGTGACTTTGGGTTGCACCGGGAGTAAACTCGCGGGCAATGCCAAAGTCAATTAGCACGACTTCCTGAGTACCTTGGCGCAAAAGAATGTTTTGCGGCTTGACATCTCGGTGCAGCAAACCCTTTTGATGAACAACTTTTAAAGCACCGCCAATTTGAGTGATGTAGAGAATTGCGAGATTTTCTGGCAGCGGATTATTTGAACCGACTACATCGCCCAAATTCTGACCGGCTATGTAGTCCATCACCATGTAAGGCTGCCCGTCTTCCACAAAGAAATCGCTGACGCGGACAATATTCGGATGAACGCAGGAAGCTAACCGCCTCGCTTCGTCTTGAAACTTGCGATCGAACTCAGCAAAATTGGGTTGCTGCCGCAGAGATTCGTTGAGGGTTTTAATGACTACAGGCTGTCCTAAATAGCGGTGATTTGCCCTGAAAGTTATTCCAAAGCCGCCGCGTCCCAATTCTTGTTCGAGGGTGTACTTTCCACCCTGTAAAGTTTTGCCGATTAGCGCATCCATATGTCCAGGCGATCGCGTACCAGATAATATCGCTGATTATGGCACGTATGGTCGGCTCTCCTCACCAGTCCAAAGAGCGATCGCTCAACCCCTGTATTAGTTAACCTGTTAGAAACACTACTCATAATGCGTCCACATCCGCAAAATTTTGATCGTATTCTCGGACTCAATCACCTCGTACACCAGACGATGCTGAATGTTGATTCGCCGTGAATATGCACCTTCCAAATCTCCCACCAATTTCTCGTAGGGTGGCGGATTCTGAAACGGATTGGTTTGAATAATGTCGAGTAACTCTTGCGCTTTGTCTCGTAAATTGCTAGAAGCGAGCTTTTTGGCATCTTTCTGTGCCTGTTTGGTATATACCAGATTCCACTTCACCACTCCAACTCCCTAGCGCAATCCTCGATCGGCGTTGCCATTCCTTCCCGAATCGATTCCCGCATCCCTGGCACTGAGAGAAGATACAGCGTCTCCTGCACAGATGCCCAGTCCGATTCAGATAATAACACTGCATTGCTAGTCTGTCCTGCAATCACAATAGGTTGGTGCGACTGACTCACCGAATCGATCAACTGCTGCAACTGCTTTTGGGCTTCATTGATTGGAATCATAATCTTCCACTTTTCTAAATACGCTTTTCTCGATGATGTTGGGTGGCTGTAGACACTCCCTTAATTATGAGCGATCCTTCCCTTTCTGACTTCTATCTCCATTTTATTTTAAGGTTAGGTCAAGACTTTCTATTTGTTTCTGTGTGTCGGGGTGCACCTGAATATTCAATTGCTCAATTTGTTCTCGCAGATAACCCTCAGAAATGATTACATCGTCCCATTCTTGCGAATAGTAAATCAAGCTCTCACCCCAAAAATCCTGAACTATATGATCTAAAACTTCCAAAGCAAATTTTAAGGTCTCTGTGGAAGCTTCGCAATCAGGATCTGCTGAAAAATGGACAATGGTGTTTCGCAGCTCGCCAAATTTTTGATATTTATCTAATTCCTTGATTCTATAACCAGTTGCCGCCCAAAGAACTTCAGGTAACTCTGAATACATTAAAGTTCGACCGTACTTAAAGAGTTCCTTGATACTCAATACATCCTTAGTAGTATTTGATTTAGGGTAGGACTTGAAGATTAAAAGCGGATGCTCTTCAGCAATGCGTGCCTTGATAAGTATTTCTGCTCCATGTGCTGCATGAACTACCGACAACATATGAGCAAAAGGCCTCGTCATCTCGCTAAACGTTGCATCATAAATAGCTCTCCCAAGAATATGAAGCCCAAATTCTTTCATGTGCTGTGATACTTGTTTTGTCTCAGGATTCATCTAATCTACTCCGTAACGCTAGTTAACTCACGATCGCTGAGCGACATCTTGAGCCGCCATCATTGCATTGATGTCGGTAAAGATGCGATCTAATTTCCCAATGGCGTCTAGTTCCGCTGCCTCTTCTGCTATTAGTTGGTCTGCCTTCTTCTTCTCTAACAATTGTTCCATGCGGTGTTGGAGCGATTCACTAAATTTGAACAACTTCCACCGATCGACTTTTTCAATGCAAATTTCATGGATTAACGAGGAGGGTTTGTTGAGAATTGAAACCATTGTAGGCTCCGAGCTTCGGGTTTTAGGTAGTGACTAGATTATAGCTTTTATTCAATCTGCCAGATTTAATGCTCCAACCGAGAACCTTCAAATTACCGCCAAAACCAGTGGCTTAAACGGCGAAACGGCGTTACATTTCAAGTCGGATGATATTCATCCCTGCTTATTTGCCATCGCCATATCTTGCCTTCTTCAGGATCGCCCACCTCTGCAATGAACTTCATTCCTACTTTTTGCAACACGCTATTCGAGGCATTTTTTTCAGCTAAAGTGTGAGCAATGACTGCTTTCACCTCCTCGTGAGCGAAAGCATAATCGATCATTCCCTGTGCCACCTCAGTTGCAAATCCGCGATTCCAATATTCGGAAGCAATTTCATAACCTATTTCTATAGTCCCCGACTCATCAGGTGAGCCTTTGAAACCTCCATTGCCGACAAGCACTTCATTTTTTGGATGAATAAAGAAGTAGTTGTGCCAGTCAGTTGGAGGCGGATTGGATTCGGAAGATTCGTCAGCAGGGAGGGAAAATGCTTCCGGGAAATGAGGCCAGCTATTAGGCACTATGACATTTAAAATTGCTGCAAGCTCGCTTTTACTTCGTAAGAAAGCTTCTATGTGAATCCTTTCGACGGCAAGTAGTTGAAGATTCTTAGTTATAATCATTTTTCTACCTTGTTTAACAAGTATGATCTCACACTATAGGCACTATCGAAATGCTGTTCTCGGAACTCTGGCGAGTTGGTAAGCGCCCCGACTATCCAACAATTGATATTGATTTGGCTGCAATCCTAATTGCACAAATTTCTCTGGATATCCCAGCAACAAAATAGAGGGAGAAGTTGGGTTTTTAGATTGCTTAATGTAGTCGATCGCCTTTGTGACAGCTCGGTAGTAAGTCACCGGCTCTTGGGTATAAAAAACCAGACTTGGTTTCCAGAAACCAACCATAATAAACTCTTCCCCCGGCAGTTTTTGTTGAACTGCAACCTGTGCTAACTGTCTCAGAGGTAACTGGCGGTTGATATCGACCACTTTGTAGGCTGGAGTAAGACCAAAGATGATAAATGCTACTAACCCGATCAGGTTAGCAACCAAAATCCAGCGCTGTTGCCGCTTCCACAGTAAAAGTGCGATCGCCACCGCTGTAATTATCCAAATCGTACCGCCGACAATCAGCAATCCCGACTGCTGAATTGCTTGGGGAAAATTGGGCATTGCCGGGTCGTCTCCCAGCCAGTTGTAGCAGTAGAAAGTTGCTCCGGCTATAATTAATAAAAATACGACATTGAAAATGTATGTAGCTAACAGCCCTCGCGGTAAAGAATTCGGTTTTTTTTCTAACTTTATCCGCCTGTTTTCAGGTTCGTTACCTGCAATAATATCGCTCCACAGCAGCGTTACCAAAATCGCAGCGGCGGGGATTAAAGGCAATACATAACTCGGCAATTTGGTCACGGCGATCGTAAAAAAGCCAAAAATGCAGCCGAACCAAAATAGGGCAAATAAACTCAACTGAGCCGATCGCGGTTGACGACGCCAGTAACTGCGCTGCCAAAAACGGGTGCGGGCGATCGCCACCGGCAAATAAATCGACCAAGGCGCAAAACCCACTAGCACTACAAAAAAGTAAAAATACCAAGGCGCCGAGTGCTTGTTCACTACTCCAGTAAAACGCTGGAAATTGTGATAGCCAAAAAAGCTGTCAATATAAGTTTGACCGTTGTCTAAAATAACCAAAATGTACCAAGGCAGGGCGATCGCCAGAATAATTAAGATTCCCGACACCGGACGCATTTCGCGCCAAAGTTGCCGAAAATTTCCCAAATAAAGCCCGAAGCAGCCAACAATCAGCGCTGGCACGACAATTCCCACAGGCCCCTTAGCCAGAATTGCTAAGGCAATTAGTACGTAAAAAGTCAGATACCACTTATTAGGAAATCGGGAAGCGGAAACGGTAGAAAATTCGGCTTTTTCTCTCTGTTCTTCGAGGGTGTAACCGAGAAAAAATGCGAGTAGTGCCGAACACATACAACCGACTAATAGCATATCTGAAACGCCAGTCCGTCCCCAGGCAATAGTTTGGGGATTTAAAGCTATTAGGGCCGCACCAATCCAAGGAGTAGAAAAAAAGATTGGAAGATTGGGGGAGTGTCCGAGGGGGGGAGTGTCCGAGGGGGGAGACTTTGCTTCTTCCTCATTCTGTCTTCCTTCTTCCTTCTTCCTTCTTCCTTCTTCCTTCGATTTCGATAGGGTATAAAATCCGAGGCAAGTCAGACCGATCGCGCACAAAGCCGAGGGAAGACGCACGGCCAATTCGTTAACGCCCAGAGTGCGGTAAGCCACCGCCATCAGCCAGTAAATCAACGGCGGCTTGTCAAACCTGGTTTCGCCGTTGAAATAAGGAGTGATGATATCTCCTGTCACCGTCATTTGACGGGCGGCTTCGGCAAACAACGGTTCGGTTTCGTCAACTAAACCGATGTTGCCGAGATTCCACAAGAAACCTACCCAGGCGATCGCGCACAGCCATACAATCGATAGCAGCAAAGGTGCGATCGGGCGATTTCTAAACTCTGACAAACTTTTAATAACTTCCTTCACCCAAACTTCCTGCGATTTTAGATTTAAAATTTTAGCTCGCATAGAGAGTCTACCGAAAGATTCGCATTCTCGAAACTCCCAATTCGATCGACTCCGGTTAAACTCACATCTTGCACCAATATCAATTACTTGTTTAGGAACAGGCAAGATGCCTGTTCCACAAGAGATCAATTTTATTGTGGAACAGGCATCTTGCCTGTTCTTGAGAATGGTGCAACATCTCTGTTTAACTGAGATGTTGCACCATTCTCAACAAGGCTTTCATGGGCGGGCTCTCCTGCCCAAACCCTACTCGCCACAAGAAAATTCACTCTTTGTGGAACAGGCATCTTGCCTGTTCCTTATAATGATGCCGCTATCTGAGGTTAACTCCCATAGCGGCATTGTTCTCAATAAAACCGGATCGACCGGGTTTCTCGACCAAAATCTCGGCACCTGCTGCTAAGGGTTTAAGGCTGCAAAATTAATTGCCATTCTCCGGCTGTGCTGTTCCAAGCGGGCGAGGGTGTCTCCCCGGCGACGAAAGGCCCCCAGTAGCGGCGAGAACCATCCTGAGCAAAAACCACCAGAATGTCTCCCCGTTTGACTTGTAACTTGCCCTCCGGCAGCGATAGCATCAGTCCCTTGCCGCCGCCTTCCCCCGGCGCAAAATCCCAGTGCGCGGGTTTGCCGTAGGATTCCTTGGCTTGCCGTTTCGACAGCAGGGCCACTCGCACTGGGTGTTCGCTGCGGTTGCTGACGCGCAAAAGGCCGGAGGCCTTAGCATTTATAGGGATTGAGGAAAGCAATTCCTCCTCTGGATCTGGGGGGGTTGGTGTTGAGTCGGGCTTGGGCGCGGTGGCGGTGCCGGCAGAAGCTGTCGGGACTGGGGGAACCGGGGGTGTGCGGGGATGTGCGGTGGCTTGTGAGGGCCAATCGCTCGACTGATTTGAACTGTTGGAGATAGTGATTTCAAAACGTCCTAGAAACATTCCTGTAATTAGGACGATCCACACTCCAATTATGATCTGGTAAATTTTAAGATTCATAAATTTTAGGCTTAAAGGATAGGCTGCACTCGCAATTAGTCTTAACTATTTTTAATGTAAAACTAGGGGCTGCTGTGCCACAAGATACAGTTACACTTAATTACTTGAGCGTTCTCGGCTATAAATCCGCGATCGCTCAATACCATCTTAGATGTTAAATTTTATATTTTAGATGGCGACATACTCACCCCGGTAAGAATTTGAAGTTGGTCGGGAGGGGCATTTGTTTACTCATCGGTCTAGCTTTTAATACCAGTTGAAAAAAAGAGTGCCACTATAGCCCCGTACTCCAAACCCCAATATTCATCAGTCATTCCGCCTCTCCAATCTCAAATCTCACATCTCAAATGGTATAACTTTTATGCAGAATACCCGAATTAACAGATTAATTGATGTTCTGGGCGATCGCTTCCGAGGCTGGCTGAGCAATCCTTGGCGGCGGATTTCGCTCCTGATAATTAGCCTGCTGTTCGGCACTTTTTTGGGAACAGCTATTTCGACCATCGCGGGACAATCTGCCGATTGGGATATTATCGCGGCCGGGCTGTTGGTGTTGTTGACCGAGTTGGTGAACTGGCTGGTTTACGGCGGCCCGCGGTCTGCGGCAGGTTCTTTGTGGGTGGAGATGCTCAATGCTCTGAAAATTGGTCTGACTTACAATTTATTTGTCGAGGCTTTCAAACTAGGTTCTTAAAAAATGGTGAAATATTTGTCTGCTGTAGATAGTATTTACATAAACGTGTTCTTAAAAAAATCTTAATTTGAACTAGGGTGGGAATTTTTGAACTCTCCACGACCCGAGTTGAGGCTTGTATCCGTTTTGAGTGGGGTCAAATATTTGTCAATTGCAGATAGGATTTGTACACAACCCGCCCCCGCATCAAGAGTTTTGAGAAGATGGATCGATCGACTGTAACGCCTGTTGAAATTTTACATCGGTGGCACGCCGGCGATCGCCCGATGGCGCCCGACTTCGAGCACCTGGCTTTTTGGGAACTTGCAGATGATGTGCGATCGCGCGCTTTTGGCATTACTCCCGACAATGCAGCCGATGTTGTCCGCTGCCAAACCGATTTATTCTTTTCTATTCTTGATGAACTGCATACTTTCCCGCTAAAGTCAACTGTTTTTCTCGAAACTTTGTGGAATCTTTGGCTGCCACTGGCCATGCAATTATCGGCTAAAAAACAAAGTTTAAACCGTCCTTTAATTCAAGGAATTTTAGGAGGGCAAGGAACGGGAAAAACTACTTTATGCCAAGTTTTGACGCTGATTCTAGGAAAATTAGGATATTCTACTGTCAGCCTTTCTTTAGACGATCTTTACAAGACTTATGCCGATCGCCAACAACTCCAAAAAGCAGACCCGCGTTTAATTTGGCGAGGCCCCCCCGGCACTCACGATATTGACTTGGGCATCTCAGTTTTAGACAAGTTGCGCGGTTCTCAAACTCGCGATTTAGCAGCAGTTGACAATCCACAATCTGATGCCCTCAAACCGGATATAATAAAAAATATAGAAATTCCCAGGTTTGACAAATCTGCCTACGGAGGTGCAGGAGATAGAAGTCAACCCGAAATTATTTCCGGTGCGGATATTGTACTTTTTGAAGGTTGGTTTGTCGGTGTGAATCCGGTGGTTGATGCCAAATTAAACGAGTTTTTGGCTGCTGCACCGTTTCCGATTTCTACAGAAAGCGACTGTCAGTTTGCGCGCGACATGAATGCGAAGCTGCACGACTATCTGCCGCTGTGGAACCGATTAGATCGGTTGATGGTTTTGTATCCCCAAGATTATCGCATTTCTCAAGTGTGGCGCAATCAGGCGGAACGGGAAATGATGGCGGCGGGGAAGTCGGGAATGTCAGAAGCTGAAATTAATCGGTTTGTCGAATATTTCTGGAAAGCGCTGCATCCCGAGTTATTTATTAAGTCGATGGTGGAGGGCGATCGCGTGGATTTAGTAATTGAAGTTTTGAGCGATCGCACTGTCGGCAAAATTTGTCGGGCGATCGACTTAAAATTAAGCGATTAGAAAGACTTAAAATTAATGCTTTGAAGACACAACAATGTTGTGTCCCTACCCTATTGCAGCTTTTAAGGACACAACAATGTTGTGTCCCTACTGTATTGCAGCTTATCAGAAAATTGGGTCTAAAACCCCGTCCTTCTAGGACGGCTTTTAGTATTGTATTTTTCCCAGATATTTGTTGCTTTCTCAGTGTAATATATTGTACAATAAAAACGACGCTGACAGATTGGACGATGAAAGCAAGATATCAATACAGGTTCTACCCCACAGACCAACAGCGATTGAGCTTAGCTCAGTTGTTTGGTTGTGTGAGAGTGGTCTGGAATGATGCCTTAGCTTTGTGCAAATCTGCTGATAAACTACCAAACTACAACCAACTATCTGCACTATTAACCAGTAGCAAAAAGACCGAATCAAGAGTTTGGTTAAACGAGGTTTCGTCTGTTCCTTTGCAGCAGTCTTTGAGGCATCTAGCCACGGCTTACAAGAACTTTTTTGATTCCCATAATGGCAAGAGAAAAGGGGGTAAACTTGCAGCGCCTAAGTTTAAGAAGAAGACCAACAATCAATCAGCGGAGTTTGCTAAGTCGGGATTTTCTCTTAAAGGAACTCAAGTTTCCTTGGCAAAAATAGGGTTGGTCAGTCCTATTAGGTCTAGGGAATTGCCCTCAAAACCTAGTTCGGTAACAGTAATTAAGGACTGTGCAAATCGGTATTTTCTAAGTTTTGTAGTAGATGTATAACCTCAAAATTTAGAGGCTATTAATCATTCAATTGGCATTGATTTGGGTTTAAAAACCTTCGCTACTCTCAGCGACGGAACGCAGGTTAAAAGTCCAGACTACTCAAAATCGGAGCGCAAAATCAGGAAGTTGCAGCGCCGATTGGCTCGGCAACAAAAAGACTCAAAACGCCGTCATAAGACCCGCATTCAAATTGCCAAGTTGCACAATCAAGTTACTGACACCCGCAAAGACTTTTTGCACAAACTATCAACCAAAATAGTCAACGAAAACCAAGTGATTGTTTTGGAAGACCTCAACGTGTCGGGCCTGGTTAAGAATCGGCGCTTAGCTAGAGCGATTAGCTCTCAAGGATGGAGAGAATTTCGGGAGCTCTGTGAAGCTAAATCCGACAAATTTAGTCGGGAGTTTAGGGTAATTAGCCGGTGGGAACCTACAAGCCAAGTCTGTTCTAAATGTGACTATCGATGGGGTAAATTAGACCTCAAAGTCAGAACTATTACCTGTTTAAGCTGCGGTACAACTCACGATAGAGATGAGAACGCAGCCAAAAATATATATAAAGTCGGGATAGGGCATTGCCACGACTCTAAACGGACGCAGAGGGGACGTAAGACTACTTCAGTAGCAGACCCCAAAGAAGCGTCAAGAATCACCGCACTTTTAGGGCGGTGAGTATGTCAACGTGCACTCACTTGACAATTCATGACTTATGCAAAAAGTGATTTGACGCGCGAATTATAGGGGTAAGGCGCGCCATCAGCACCCTACAATACAGAGGTTTTGCATCGAGGATGGAGAATTTCTAAATTAACTGCCGGGAGTACCAAGATCGAGCGCTTTCTGCATCAAATCGTCGGTAACTTCGCCCGGTGTACCTGTGGGGTTAAGGTCCTGAGCCATCGAACGAAAAGCATCGGGATTGCCGCTTGTATCTGCAGGCTTTGCAATATTATCTGTAGGGGCGGGAATAGGAAATTTAGGTGCAGTTGCAGCGGCGGCAGCTTCGGCGCCGGCACTCGTGCGATCGATGTCACTAACGCTGAATTCTTTTGAAGCTTCGTAGTCTGCTGATACATTAACGGTCGGCAACTTTTGTTCTCCAGCTTCCGCGCTTTCAGTGATCTGCTGAGCGTCAAAGTTTTCAATGTTATTGACTTCTGGATTGATTTCAGACATAGCCGACTCCTTGCTAGTTTTATTTAACAATGCACTGTATCAATTATCACTTGAATTTCCAGGCTTTTTCATCTACCCGCAGATGTATCGTTGGCTTCTATCTTAAGGATGATTTATTCTAGGGTGGTATGTTAACATTACACCACTTTCTGAAAATAATGCAACTTTAGGCAAGCTCCAAACCCATACATACTCAGCCATTTCCCATTGTTTAATCTCAAATCTCAAATCTCAAATCTCAAATCGTATTACCTCTAGGGGATGGTGACTTGCACTTACAAATCTTGATACTTATATATTCTGGAAACATTTTTAAGGAATTTTATTTATGAACTCACCCGCCGCGACCAATCCTCACTCTCTCTCCAACGACACTCAAAACATCGTTCAGGCAATCAACGGGTTGGGTACAGATGAAAAACTGGCGCTGCTCTACTTTGTTTATGAAAAAATGGGAGATTCAGTTACACCAGCAGCTCCCGCCGCCGCCGACCCACAATTAGCTCCCATGCTGCTCGATGATTTTTACAAGCTTTCCCATGACCAACAACTGAATATAATGCGCGGTATTGTCAACCGCGACGACACGCCGTATTCTCACGCTTACGGAGCTTTAACTGCTAACAATCAGTTGGTGGTTTGGTATGCTTGGGCTATTGGTATGGGAGAAACAATTGTCGATATCCCCGAAGGATATGAGGCAACTGAGGCTGTCAATGGCGTGTTGGGTCAAATTGAAGGTCTTGAGTTTGAACAGCAAATTACAGTGCTGCGCGACGTAGCTAATAATATGGGCTACACCGATGTTAAACCAATTGCTACTCAGGCGGAAGTAGGGAAAACTTCTAGTCTGTAAGATAAGACTCGGCGGTTCAAACCGCTGCATAGAGTCAAACGCAGCCTGCGGAGCGACTGAGCTTCGCCCAACGTCATCCGCAGACTGAAGAATAAAGGAGACATTAAAACCAAATTTTATATGATTGGCGGCCATAAATAAACCTCATTGTGTCCGCAGGTTTGTATACTAAATCCGGTTTTAATACTTGCTTTTTTTAGTTGCATGAGTATAGTATGTCATGGCGAGCGATCGCCAAACAATTGCTCGCTATGACTATTACATCACTCTTGAGATAAGCAATTTCCTGTAAATATAATACCAGTTTAACAAAGTCTTGCTACAGCACATTTCAACTGAGCGAACTACTTTTACTCCAGCCGCCCTATTGGGAACACTCCCCTGATTCAAGGGGAAGAGAGGAAGCAGGATTATTCTTGTTTCCCCTATTAATAAGGGGGGAATTGCGGGGCGTGAATTTGACTTGGGGAAGAACTCTAATCATCAATCTTATACCCATTATTAAAACTCGAAGCACCCCGCGCGGGACTTAGGTCTGGGCGTTTCCATACAGATGCTCCCCTATAATCTATAGCGGTTCTCAAAAAAGTGAGGTATGCCCTATGCCCTATGCCCTATGCCCTATGCCCTATGCCCTATGCCCTATGCCCTATGCCCTATGCCCTATGCCCTATCCCCTATGCCCAGTCGTACCTCATCTTTCTGAGAAAGGCTATATATATAGCCCTATTTTTCAGAAATTCTAGAAAAAAGGTTTTCAGTCAGCCAGTGAGTTTTTTAGGGTAAACTTTACGCGGGAATTCCATCCGAAATACCGAACCTTTTTGGGGTTTACTTTCGGCAGTAATTGTACCGTCGATCAGCTTGACTAAAGAAGCACAAAGAGCTAGTCCTAAACCGGTGCCTGGATATTGGCGAGTTGTGGTTTGGTCGCCTTGGTGGAACTTGTCGAAAATGTGGGGAAGATACTTTTCACAGATGCCGATTCCTGTATCCCGAACGGTTATACTTAGCCGATCGCGATTTAATTCCCGCACCTCAATGTAAATGCTGCCCTCATGCGTGAATTTAACCGCGTTGGAAACGAGATTGACCAAAATTTGCCGCAGGCGCAACTTGTCATTAACTATAAACTGATCCTGCAAGCAGACGCTGACGGCCATTGCCACGTTCTTATCGGTGGCTTGATTTCCGAATTCCCGGGCGACATCCATTACTAAATGCCCTAAATGAAATTTTTCAATTTTTAAGTCCGTGCGGCCACTCTCGATTTTGGAGAGGTCGAGGATATCGTTAATTAGCAGTAGCAGGTTTTTGCCGTTATGTAAAATGCGCCCCACCATTTCTGTTTGCTGGGGGGTCAGCAGTTGTTTGTGCTGGCGCAGCAGCAATTGGGAAAAGCCGATAATCGAATTCATGGGAGTTCGCAATTCGTGGGACATGATGCCCAAAAATTGCGATTTTAACTTCGCTGCTTCTAGCAGTTGCAATTTTTGCTGTTGAATGCGTCGCGCCTGATTTTCGAGTTCTTCCTGCTGGCGAATTAGCAGCTCGTTTTGCAAGTCTAAAAGCTGTTCCTGCTTTTTTAATTTTTCGATCGCCAGCGCGTTGTTAATCGCGATCGCAGCTTGTTTTCCCATCACCGCCAGCAGTTGCTGAGTATGGGCGTTAATCGCCCTGCTGTCTTTGCCGTTGCCGATGGCCAACACACCCAAACGCCCGCTTGGCGCCGACTCGATCGCCGCAGCACAGGCCGCCGCCGGCAGCAAGCCGTCGCCAGACTCCGACCGCAACAGTACAGACTCTCCCGTCGCAAATGCTTTCCAAAGCAGCTTGTTTTGCACGTGCGGGGTTTTGCCCTTACCAAAGTTTTCCGTGCCCCCGACAGCGGTGAGTTTGAGGCCGCTGGAATCGTACTCCAGGAGAGCAACTAGGCAAAATTCAGCTCCTGCGATCGCCTCTACAGTCGCGTCCGCAATGCCTTGCAACAACTGACCCAAGTTACCAGCGCGCTGGCTCAACAGATTTGTAAACCGATCGATCGCGTGCAACTCCCGCCCGCTGTCCCTTACCGTTTCGGCTTCACACAACTTTTCTGCTGTGAAATTGTCTTCCGAGGGCACTTGATGGGGCAACAATTCTGGTTCTGCTTGGGGTTCGGGTTGAGTTTGTTGGAGCGCGTCCATATCTGTATAGGTTCCCACCCATTCCAAAACTTCCTGACTGTCTAGATTAGCGGGCGTTGCTCTCGCCAGATTCCAGCGGTAAGTACCCTCCCGCGTCCGCAGACGAAATATAATTTCGTAACTTAGTGGCGGGAACTTAGAAGCCTGCGATCTCGCCAACAGACGAGAACGGTCTTCTGGGTGGATCTGGGCCAGATAGCCGAAACCCAAAGCTGCTGCTGCTGGTACCCCCGTATATTCCTCCCAGCGCTGACCTAAATAAGTCACCCACCCGTCGGCATATGCTTTCCAAACTATGTAAGGATTTGCCTCCCACAAGCGATCGTCCTGAGTTTGGGAGTCGCAAACTTGCGGTTGGGGGGATGTTATTTCAGATACTTTGTGTAAGATTTCAGAGCCGGAAAACTCCGACTGAAAAGACTTATTGCCGGGATACTGAGTCATAACAGGTTATATAAATAAGCATTGGACTTAAGCCCTAACACCGGCTAAAGACTCGTGCTGCTAGCTTTATTGATTTTGACGAGCCAAGTGCATCAAAATTTTTTATACTTTAAATTTATATGGGTAGTGGTATCTTTACCTCTATCAACGGGCGGACAATGAGATAATTCAGTTAAACTGTTGAAACATTGAGAGCTTACCTGTCCGGATCGGGCTCGTGCAGGCATCGCCGCAAAATAACTTAAAAATTAACTTGCATTCTGGGCGGCTACATGAGTATGCTTAAAAATGATGTGCAGCCTGTAAAACCCTAAATCAGGACACATTCTCAAATTTTCTCAGTTTAGCTGAGTCAGTTGACGATATTTTTAAAGTTTACTGGACTATTGGAAGAAAGATGAGTAAAATTCGCGTTGCTTTGATAGAAGACCATGACCTGACAAGAGTCGGCATCCGCACAGCTTTACAACAGCGTGACACGATAGAAGTTGTCGGGGATGCCGCTAACGCTACTGAGGGATTGAAACTGCTTCAGTCTTCAAAACCTGACGTGGCAATTGTAGATATTGGGCTGCCGGATTTTGATGGCATTGAATTGACACAAAAGTTCAAAAAAACGGTAGCGGAGTCCGATCCAGATACCAAAATTTTGATTCTGACTTTTCAGGACAATGAAGAAGAAGTTTTAGCAGCTTTTGCCGCCGGAGCTGACTCTTACTGCATGAAAGATATTAGCTTCGATCAGTTATTAGATGTAGTAAAAGTAACTCACGAAGGTAACTCTTGGATCGATCCGGCGATCGCCCGCATCGTCCTGAAACAAGCTCGCACTCAAGAGTCCGCGCCGGAAGAACCGAAGGCTGAGGGCAAAAGAGTCACAATTAAGGCTGCCGAACCCGAGTTTAGTCACATCATTGAGACTTACCCTTTAACCGAGCGGGAATTAGAGGTTTTGGAACTGATCGTGCAGGGTTACAGCAATGCTGCAATCGCCGAAAAGCTTTACATTACTGTCGGTACAGTCAAGACTCACGTCCGCAATATTTTGAACAAGTTGTGTGCTGATGACCGCACTCAGGCTGCCGTTCTTGCCCTGCGTTCTGGCTTGGTTGGATGAAGCCTGATCGTCAGGCAAAATCAAGTTAAAAGTAGGGTGCGCTGGGCGCACCTTACGGCCACTGATTTAGGGTGTGCAGTGCACACCGACTGACTAATTATTACCAAAAAATTAGGGTAGGCAGTGTGCACCAGCCGAGCAATTATTTGTTGTTAAAAAATTGATAAAGTTTAAGTCCGCATCTATCCCAGTACAGATATTTTTTCACTATTTTAAAAAAATAATATACCTTAAGATAGATGCTAAAAAACTATCATATTACTAATATTTATTGTTGAGCGATACCCAGTTAAATAAATTTCGCTCCCACCGCCAATATTGCGCGATATCACTTCATAAAAGGCGCAGGCCCAAGCCAGATTAAGATACTTTTAGGAATAGTTAAGCCTTAAAGAAATTATATCCGCAGAGCGATGCTGAGTTCGCTTAAATTAGCGAAATTAAAAGTAGCAACTACTACTGAAATATTTTAGAAAGAGGTATTATGGCCGCTCCAATTGAATTCAAATTATTTGCTCCCTACAACAAAGGAGCTGCCTTGATTGGCTCTTTTTCTAATTGGGAAGAGATTCCGATGGAAAAGGACGAAGAGGGTTTTTTCCGCACGCGAGTTGAGTTGGAGGATGGCGTTTATCAATACAAATTCCGCGTTCAGTCGAAAAGCTGGTTTGTGGAAGCGGATCAGTGGGTAGATATAGTCGATCCCTACGCGACTGACATCGACGATCCTACTCAAAATGGCCTGGTTCGGATCAAAGACGGCGATCGCATTGTCGATACCTACGTCTGGAAACACGACGATAAACCGCTACCGGCCGATCGGGAATTAGTGATTTACGAAATGCACGTTGCCGACTTTTCCGGCGGCGAAGCCGATCCCCTGGCCCGCGGCCAGTACAAGCACGTCGTCGAAAAACTCGATTACCTAGTCGAACTCGGCGTCAACGCGATCGAACTCATGCCCCTCAAAGAATACCCAGGCGACTACAGTTGGGGTTACAACCCCCGCTACTTCTTCGCTGCCGAGTCCAGCTACGGAACCACAGAAGAACTCAAAAACCTGATAGACGAGTGTCACGGGCGCGGCATTCGCGTCATCATCGACGGGATTTACAACCACGCGGAAGCATCGAGCCCCCTCACTCAAATCGATCACGATTATTGGTTTCACCACGAACCCCGCGATCCAGACAACAATTGGGGCCCGGAATTTAACTACGAATTCTACGACGAAAACTTAGGAACTTTCCCCGCACGCAGATTTGCTGGCGATACAGTCCGCTTCTGGATTCAAGAATATCATCTCGACGGCATTCGTTTCGACGCGGCGCGACAAATTGCTAACTACGATTTCATGCACTGGATCGTTCAAGAAGCAAAAAGTGTCGCCGGCCCCAAACCGTTTTACACTGTTGCCGAATACATTCCCGACGAGCCCAGCATCACGAATTTAGACGGGCCGATGGACGGCTGCTGGCACGACAGTTTCTATCACTCCCTAATTCCACAACTCTGCGGGGACAATTTTGATTTAGAACGGCTCAAAGAGGTAATTGACTGCAAGCGGCAAGGTTACTTGGGTGCTACGAATGTAGTGAATTATCTGAGCAATCACGACCACGATCGCCTTTTTGCCGAATTGGGTTCGCGCGGCATTTTGGATGAAGCCGCCTTCAAGCGGGCGAAGTTGGGAACCGTACTGTTAATGACAGCAGTTGGCGTGCCGCTGATTTGGATGGGCGAAGAATTTGGCGAATACAAACCCAAAACAATTGAGCAATCTAAAATTGACTGGACGCTGCTAGGAAATGACCTGAATAAAAGTTTGTGGGAATACTACAAAGGCTTGATTCACCTGCGTAAAAATAACCAGGCACTTTACACAGAAAACATCGACTTTTTCCACGAAGACCCTGAATCGAAAGTTTTTGCTTACACTCGCTGGAACGATGAAGGTTCGAGAGTTGTAGTAGTGGCGAATATGTCGGAAAATTATTTAGCAGGTTACAGCGTGCCCCACTTCCCGGCAAACGGAACTTGGCACGAATGGACAGGGAATTATGATATTGAATCTGGCGATGACAATATTATGATTGACTTGCCGGAATACGAAGCGAAAGTGTTTGTTTGGCAGTAAGCTGTTAGGCATTGAAAGCACTGATTCCCAATTCAAAAATATCAGGACTGAAGTTCTTACTACCAACCCGAAAAAAAATGTTGGTAGTAATACCAATTTAATGTGAAGTTGCACATATCTCGATCCCCCTAAATCCCCCTTAAGAAGGGGGACTTTGAGCGAAATCTTGTCCCCCCCTTATTAAGGGGGGCTAGGGGGGATCTGATTCTATGCAGCCTCATAAAAAATTGGTATAAGAACTTGAGTTTTTTCTTAATTCCCCCAAAGTCCGAGAACGAATTTCCTGACTACAAACTTATAAGGGTTATTTGACAGGCTCCGAGTCCATTCACAACTCAAAACAGAAACTCTTTTGTATTCCGCTTCTTGATTGTTAATTTAAACTTCTTATTTCCCCAGATTGATTTTCTAAGCACAATTGGGTTATAGCCGCCGCCGGTATTGGTTTGCTAAAGAAGTAACCCTGACCCATATCGCAGTGATGCGACTGCAAAAACGCCAACTGTTCTGCTGTTTCCACTCCCTCAGCAATCACCTGTAAATTCAGGCCCTGTCCCAAGGCGATCGCCAGTTTCACAATAGTAGCACCGCTGCTGCCGGTCACCAAATCGGCCACGAAAGATTTGTCTATTTTTAAATTATTGAGGGGAAAGTTTTTCAGAGACCACAGCGAAGAATAACCGGTGCCAAAATCGTCCAGGGAAATGTGAATTCCCATGTCCTGCAACTGCTGCAATACCGACACCGTAAAGCTCACATCTGTCATCGCAATGCTCTCGGTAATTTCTATTTCTAAATACTCGGGATTTAACTTGGTTTCTGATAAAATGTCAGCGATGATTTTTACCGTGTGAGGTTGCAGAAACTGGCGGGCTGATAAATTCACCGCTATCCGCATCGGCGGCAATCCCTGTAACTGCCACGCTCGATTTTGCAAGCAAGCAGTCCGCATCACCCATTCGTCAATCGGGCAGATTAATCCTGTTTCCTCAGCTAAGGGAATAAATCGATCGGGAGAAATCAAACCGCGTTCGGGATGTTCCCAGCGAATCAAAGCTTCCAGGCCCACTATTTTGCCAGTCTTTAAGTTTATTTGCGGCTGATAGTGCAGCACAAACTCATAATTTTTTAGAGCTTTGTAAAGATGATTTTCTAAGTTAAGATCCTCGGAGACTTTACTGCCGATCGCCTGCGTGTAAAACTGATAATTATTCCGACCTTTCTGTTTAGCTTTGTACATCGCAGCATCAGCATTTTTCAGCAAAGTTTCTGCATCTTCTCCGTCATAAGGAGCCAAAGCAATTCCCAAGCTAGCCTTAATATAAAGTTCCAGACCGTCAAAATCAAAAGGACTACTTAAACTCTGGATAATTAGCTGGCAAATTGTAGTTGCTTCCTCTGGGCTGTTGATATTGTACAGCAGCACAGTAAATTCATCTCCGCCCCAACGAGCCATCGAATCCCCCACGCGCAAACAGTCAGTCAAACGCCGAGATACACTTTGCAGCAACAAATCGCCCACTGGGTGACCGAGAGTATCGTTAACATTTTTAAATCTATCTAAATCTAGAAAGATTACCGCCAGCATTTCTCCCTTTTGGTGAGCGCTAGCTAAAGCTAAAGACAGCCTTTCATTAAACAGTAATCTATTAGGTAAACCGGTTAAGGGATCGTGAGAAGCTTGATGTCGGATCATCGCCTCGACGCGCCTCTGCATTGCAGCCATGTACAGGTGAGTTCCTAAAGATTGTGCTAGCTTCTGTTCTTCGCTAGTCCACTTTGGAGCTTCGCCTGTTTTGATTTCTTTCCAAGCTGCAAAGGACAGTCGGGGACGATCGTTCCGGGCGTCCGAACTGCAACGGCCCGCCCACAAAATTTCTGTTTCTATAGGGCTGCGAAAAACGGTGAGACAGCCGATGCACTGTTGGCGGTATTGCAGCGGTACTGCCAAAAATGAACGAATGGAAGCTGCGACTAAATTGGCAGATACAGATTTAAGTTGAGGTTCTTTAGAAATATCGGAAATTGCGTACAAGTGCGGTACGATAAAATTGGGAATATTGCTATCAATTGAATTGTAATGCTGGGAATATAGATTTTCAAAAATACCTAATTGGCTGGTATGATTAGCAGTTTGTGCTCGATCGTCTTCGTTTGCCCTCCCCATAATCTGCTGCCAAAACGGGCTGAGTTCAAGGTCGATGTCCGCGGGCTGCTGGCCACAGGTATAAAGCAAAGCGGGCCGATCGCCAAACTCGGCTGCAAGGTAGAGTCGCCCTCCCGAACCTTGCAAATGCTTGACTGTTTGTTCGAGAACTGCTTTCCGAATTTCGTTGAGTTCCAGAGGAGAATGCAGCAAACTGGTAATTTGGTTGATAACGGCTTCGTCGCGCGCTTGCTGTCTAGCTTGACTCAGGAGAAAAGATTGGGCGATCGCAATTGAAAGTTGATCGACAAGCAACTGCACCATTTTCAATTCTCGATCGCTAAACCGTTTCGGTTGGCTGTGGTGAGACACCAACAGCCCCCAAAGCTGATTTTGATGCACAATCGGCACCGTCAGAGAAGAACGTGCCCCCATAGCCTTCAGATATTCTGCGTGACAGGGGTCTACAGGACTATAGGTAATATCTTCAACTGCTAAAGTTTTGCCGGTTTCGGGACAATCTAACCGATTAATTGTTTGATGCTTCAATTCCACATCTACAATCACTCGCTGGCGCGCTTTGAGAAACATTTCCCGAGCACTCTGGGGAATGTCGCCTGCTGGAAAGCGCAAACCCAGCATCGAGGACAAATTGTCGCCGTTGATGGACTCAGCAATTACCTCACCGCTACCGTCGGCCTCAAAGCGATAAACTTTTACTCGATCGCTATCTAAAAAGCTGCGGATTTCTCGCGCAGTTGTCGTCAAAATCTCTTGGAGTTCTAAAGAGTTGCGGATGCGATTGGTAATTCGATTGAGTAAAATCTCTTGTTGTAAAGTCGATCGTGACATTTGTCTAGCTTTGTTGCGGGTCATGTCTTTTGATCTCCCGGGCTGTTGACAGCATTTTTGCGAGCCACCGTCTTAAGTTGCCCTGTATTATACATTACAACACTTTCGCGCCGTCTAGGGCCTTGACCCAACCCAACAGCTAGAAACTCCGTTTCTGGGGATATTTCGGGTTTATCGACAAATTTCGGTGAGAAACCGGCTTTTTCACAGCAATTACAAGGCAAGGAAAGAGCGATCTGACAATTAGTGAGGACTCAAGTCCCGCTCGAACTCGATCGGGACTTGAGTCCTCACTACAAAGCAATTGCAGAGCTACCAGACAAAAGGTAGAGAAAAACCGGGTTGACCAACCAGTCTTCTGCCCTGTGGAGGGAGAATACTGGTTGGTCAACCCGGCGGGTAAGTATTTATACCTTAAAATGTCTCGTTAAGCCGACTCCCACAATTCCCGAATTCTGTCCGGCAAAAAGCCGGCTATTTCCTGAATTCGCTCCTCGGACAGCTCATCCTTCGTTGCCGAAAATACAGCCGCGATCGCAGTTTCCGGTTTTACTCCCGAAGGAAGTGAGCCTTCTAGTTCCACCCTCCGTGCAAACAAATTGCCATCGATCCCCGCAGGTGCAGGCGGGCCGGTCAAAGGCTGACGTATGCGGCTCAGCAATCCCACCAGCGGATTTGTATCTTTCCAGAGGTCTGCTATTTCTTGTTGCAGGGTTTTGTCATCCGTAGGCAAAACTTCTTTGTGCAATTCAGATTCCACGTGCTCGATGGCATCTTTTGTCATCACGTCGCGCATGACCCGGTACACTACTTCGGTAATGTCGCGGGCATCAAAAATATCCTCCAAGTGACCGTTTACCAGCACTTTTTCCAAAAACGGCATATCCTTTGAAGCGATAGGAACTGCCGATCCTTTCTGGTGGAGCGAAGTCGGAGGATTCGTTTCCATTTTTTGTAACAGTTTGCGGCCTTTTTCTGTTAACTCGGCTTCTTGAAATGCCACTAAAGGCGGCAATAACTCAGTTCCCCCGTAAGGTTCTCCACTAAACTCCGCTTTGATAAATTCTCTTTGGTTGAGGTAGTCCAAATGACCGAGCAATTCAGCTTCCGCCACCGGGTGACCGACATATTCTTCCGCTGCGTTCCTAATTTCCGCCTCTCCCCTGCCGTTGCCGCTGCCAATCTTTTTGAGCAAAATGTAAGTCAGGTCGTCTCTGATTGGAATTGTCATTAAAACCTCCTAGGTTAATATCCGGTAAAGCTCATGTAAAAACTAAATTTTTTTACTGGCTTAAATTGTGATTTACTACTTAAAAACATTGAAGTCTAAAGTAGAGTAATCAAGTATCTCTCAGCAGGTGGAAGTTAGGAAACTTAAGTGTCCGCTATAATCTTCCTTTAGATAGATCCGTCTATGGGAACCCATGTCTAATGTGGTTAATATCCTAAAAAGCTGTCGCCAGTATGGAATGCTATTAAGCGAGGATGCTTTATTGGTAAGATTTTTCGTAGTTATTGCGTATTTTTACCAAGGCTGACGCCAAGAGCGCCTCAGTTGGTAATCGGCGCTAGGAGAGGTAGAATAAGCAGATGCTATGGGGTTAATCCACTGCGGTCGTTTTGCCCGCACCTTGTAGCGAGATTGTATCGGCTTAGACCAAAAACTGGTCATGGGAGAGCTACAAATACGAGCCAATCTGTGTCAAGTGCCGCAGCGCCACTTGAAGAATGCCTCGGGGGCAACTTTTTTGATCGTTTCGTTCGGCATTTATGAACTACCCTCACTGGAACAATAAATTGGAATCCTCGTTTGTAAATAGCGGTCAACAGGCGCTAGACCAGCGTCCCTTAGTGTTGGCTGTAGATGACAATCACGACAACTTAGAGCTGCTGACACAAATACTCGATTTATGCGGCTGCGAGTGCGTAGGAGCCGTTGACGGGTATGCAGCTATTTCAGCAGCAGTCGATCGACCTCCCGACCTAATCGTACTCGACATTTGCTTGCCGGATATAGACGGTATGGAAGTGGTAAAACGCATTCAACAAAACCCCGATCTCAGAGATATTCCGATAGTCGCTGTCACAGCACTAGCAAAACCAGAAGACCGCGCTCGAATTCTCCAATCCGGCTGCGTGGAATACCTTTCCAAACCTTTTAACATCAAAGATTTAGAAAGAATTATCCGCCAGCACCTTAACTCTCCAATGGTTTTGGTTGAGTTTTAGATTTATAATTAGAAGCACGAACTTGAGGTGCAGAGTCCAAAATTGCGATCGTTCCCGTGCGGCCCGTCTCCAAGGTCGCATCCCGGAGCAAATCAATGACTCCCACGCCCAAAACCTTTTGGATTAATTCTTTTAGTGGCAATTCCAGAAGTGATTCTAATTGTGTCCGCACCTGCAACGCCAAATCTTGCTGACCATTCTGGGCCAGCAGTTTTTCGGGTTGAGTAAGCCCATTTTCGACAACTATTATCAATTTGTTATCCAAAAGATTGCACAGCGCCTGACTGGTTGAGTGTCCGAGTTGAGAGCGGTACAAAGCTTGAATTCCTTGCGAAAGAGTCCGTTCTAATTTCCCGCGAGTAGGTTCTAAGGTTTCCCCTGCCATATTTTTTGATTGAAACCATGAGAGATAAATAAAAAAGACTGTTAGGAGTTAACAGTTAGGAGTTAAGTTAACTGTTAACTCCTAACAGCTAACTGTTAGAAACAACCGTCGCGTTAGCCGACAGTAACTTCATTAGTTTCCACCCCAGTTGCACCCTTAACACCTTTAGCAATTGTCACCAACTTGTTGACAATTTCCTGACTGGGAACTGTACCTTTGAGAACCACAGTAGTGCCAAGTTGAGCCACATAAACAGTCTCAATATCCGCAACATCTGGATTTGCATCAAAAGCCTGAGCCACCCGTTTAGCTAAACCGCTTTGATCGTATTCTCCATTCAATCCCATGCGTTCCGGCGGGATTGTCTGAGCGCTCCCACCAGACTGAGCTTGAGCTTGAGCTTCAGCTACAGGTGCTTGGTAAGCAGGAGCCTCAACAGTTTCTTGATTTTCAAGTTTTTCTAAACCAAACAATCTTTTTAGCCAGCCCATAGAGTTTGTCCTCCGACAAAGTTTGTGTTAATTGACGTGTTAATTGACGTGTTAATTGACGTGTTAATTCACGGTTGGCAAGTCGCCCTGTAATTGTTATTCTCAATACCAGGAATTACGATCGCACTCTTGGATGCAGAAACCGAGTTTTTTTACAAAAAAGTATCGTTACAGCCATCCACCTAGGCAGAAAAACCCAGTTTGTTTAGTTTGGTGCGCCCATCCTAAATACAATTTACTGTTGTACAACTCCGCCGCTCATCTGCCTGGAGACATAATTCTCCCGCTCTCAAACAAATACTTAGGCTGACCATTCCGGCAAATCAAACTTAAACCCTTCTTCCCCAACTTCTAAGATTTTGTTGTGCATCCACTCGTGCCAAGTTCCGGCAGCCGGAAACTTAGGAATACATTAACCAGATAGATAAGTATCCGAAAAATTGGCGACAACTACTGCTCGCGTTCCCTCCTCGCTCCAGCGGTAGTAAGCCAGCACTTTGGCTTCGGCATTTTCTTGGATAAATTCAATATTTTCGGTATAAAGTGCCGGAACTTTTTCCCGCACCCGAATCACGTGTTTGTAGTATTCCAACAACTCAGATTTGGCTGATTTTTCAACAAAAACCATTGCAGTTTATTCAACTGGTTGGGAGTTTGCGGAGCGGATTGTCCAAACTCTTGGCCCATCCACAGCATCGGTATTCCTACTGCTGTGACTAACAAAACCGCTCCCAATTTAGCGCGTTTCAAAGCCGCTTCTGGGTCGAGAGTCTGAAAGCTTTCTGCCGCCAGCAAGTGCGATCGGTCGTGACTGGCTAAATAATTGATAACATTAGTTACCTTTGGATAGGCTTGTTGTTTGCCATCCAGAACTTCCTTGAGCTTTTCAATATCTAAAGTATCCCCCGCGAGATTTTCTATGGCAAAAATGCGAAAACTTTCGTGCCAGCACCCATCCATCGGCCCGTCTGCAGCGACGAGTTCGGGAAGTTCGGGGATGTGTTCTGCTATGTTGTAAAATGGCTTGTCGCCAGCGGTTTTTTTCGCTTCGCGAGTTATCCAGTGCAGGAAATCTCGATTGTTCAACTGTCGCACTGCATCGTAGCGAATTCCGTCGATATGATATTCTTGAATCCAGAAATTAACGACATCGCCGATGAATTTCCAAGCAGGACGAATGCCGAGTTTTGGGTCGAAGTTTTCGTAGTTAAACTCCGATCCCCAGTAGTTAGCCGGATCTTGGGGATAGTTTTTGTCGCGGTAGTACCAATAATTGCGATCGATTAGTAATAAGGGACATTCTTCATCGCAGTGGTTGTAAATCCCTTCCAGAATCACCCGAATGCCCCGTCCGTGGCACTCGTCAATCAATTGCTTCAAATCTGCGGTTTCGCCGTAGCTGGACTCTAAGGCAAAGAAATCGCGGACTTTGTAGCCCCAGCTATAATCGCCCGGATATTCATTAACTGGCATTAGTTCGATCGCATTTATCCCGAAATCGCACAGATAATCTAATTTCTCCCTCACCTGCTGGAATTTATCGCCACTTTCGGAACCATCCCGCCCGGAAAAATCAGCAACGTGCATTTCGTAAACGACTAATTCTTCATTATGAGGGAGTTCTTTGTCGTCGTGCTGCCAAACATAGGTATCAATAATTCGCGCGCCTGCTTTGATGCGAACTGTACTTGTATTAGTAGTGCGGTCAATTTCAGTAGCGTAGGGGTCATTGACTTCTACCCATTCGTCCGGTTCAAAACATGGACTTTGCGACTGAACTCGGAATTTGTATTGATAAATACCGTCTTCTAACTTAATGTTAGTGCGGAAATAACGTTTCTCATCTTTTTCTAAGGGAATTGCTGCCCATTGGGAAAAGGAGCCGAGCAGTGTAGCTGCTTTGTTGTTGGGAGCGAAGAGTTTGAATTCAATTGCAGCGGTCATGAATACCTGGTTTGCAGAACTTATAAGCGTGATTAGTAGTGATTTTTACAATTTGGTAAATCCGTTGCCACCGTTCTTAAGAGTTAAACCTGTAACTCTTACGTTGTAAGGTACTTGGGGGCGCAGCCGCAGGATTTAGTAGTGCGAACCCTAGCGATTGAGTAAGGTGCGCCCCTAGGCATCCTAAACCTGCTTTTAATCAAAAATGTAGTTAAAGTAACTAAAACTTATTAAGTGCTATTTATGAAAAATAGTCCGGACTGTTTTGAGTTCGTAGTCTGAAACCCTAGATTTTCCGTTGGTAGCGAACTTGCCTTAGAGCCTTGAACCCTTATTCTACGGTTGGCTATCCAAAACTGTCCGAAGTATTGTATGAAAAGTAATTTAACTTTTGATAACTAAATAAATCGTGGTGACTATTTAACATTTGTAACTAAAGAAACATTTTTTAGCAGACAGGAATAATACCGTAGAAAGAGGTCATTTTATGCGGGAACAGAGAGGATGAGCTTGTAATTATAAGGCAAGGGAAACCAGAAACATGAATCCTATATTCAACTGGGTTTTCCTGCGACTTTAAGCCAAGTTTGAGCCGAGAATAGCAATGATTATTTTTGCTTATGTCTTGGCAGCACTTGTTTTATAGTTGTTGACCGGTAAACTTTGTAGAACCAAAATCAGCTTTAATGACTGCTGCTACCTCAGTAATTGGTAATCGGTGAAAATCTCATTCGTCCCTGTTACCCGTTAGATATTCCGAGCAGCGGCTCTAAGGCTCTAAAAGTTTAATGTGGGATGTTGGCGAATTACCGTTACTGTAAAACTCTGGAGTGTTAAATATGCTAAAACAAATGTGTTGGTTGCCCAGACTCGGAGGCAATGGAGAAAAGATATTGCACTTGCGTACCGATGCGCGTCAGGCGTGGCGGCCTTATACAGCTTTTCCGCAGTTCGCTGTATCCGACTACCGGGAACCGGGCGGTTCTAAGGGATGGGCAACATTTCAGAAGCTGAGAGTTCAAGGGTGGAATTTAATATCGACTGAAGAAGGGCAGCAGTCGATTTTTGGCGAACAGAAAAGTGCTTAAAAAGCCCGAAACCCCAGCAATAAAAAGAAGAGGATTTGACCTCTTCTTTTTATTGGTTTTGGACGCAGAAAGTGGCTTTTTCACCATCCTACTTCGTTGCAGCGGTAAGGTGTACACTGCACACCATACATACTTTTGAGAGGTTTGCCAGTTGCAAGTAAATTAGGCGAGCTGCCTTTGTCTCTCTGCTGTTGTTGCTGCGCTATCAAACACCGGCTGGCGAGTTTTCAAGTTAAACCGATATCCGTGGGGGAGGATGTGCAACTTGGCCCCGCAAATCGCTAAACCCTCATCCTTCAAACGTCCCTCAATATTGTCGTGGAGTTTTTCCGACTCGTCGATGACAGTTACAGCGCTTTCGCCAATGACTTCCAACTCGTCACCGTGGACTAAAATAGCTGTATTTTCGTCAATACCAAATCCCAACACAGCCGGTTGCAGCAAGAGTGCTGTAACTAAGCGTCCCAGACGGCCTCGTTGGGCGAAATGCTGGTCGATGACAACATTGGGAAGGAAACCCATTCCCGGGCCCATTGCTACCGCATCAACGCGGGGATTTGTCTCCGAGTCTCCTTCAATAATCATCATGTCTGGCATCATCGCCGCGCCGGCACTGGTGCCACCAATGATAATCCCTTCCGAGTAGCGTTTGTGCATAGCTGCGTCGAGTTTGGTGTCTTTCAAGCAGCTAATAATCCGCGCTTGATCTCCGCCGGTAAAGAATATGCCCGTGGCTTGTTCGATCGCTTCTAAATGCTCTGGATCGCTGGCATCTTCGGGTCTTTGAGTGTCAATAACTCGCACATCTTCAGCGCCAAGTCGCTCAAACACTCGGATGTAATTATCTCCTACTTCTCCCGGTAGGCTTGTTGCAGCGGTCATTACCACAATGCGGGCTTTAGTGCCTCCAGCGCAGCGCAAGAATTCCCGCAGAATTTTGCAGTCGCCCTCTTTGTCTTCCGCGCCACCAATAATTAGCAACTTCCCCTGAGTTTCCTGGCTCGCCATATTATCTCCACTTTTAATTTATTAAGTTTCACTAAAACACAAAATTCCTTTTTCCGAGAACTGCCCAAAGGTATATATAGATACAAAAAAAATATCAGACTTCTACCCCTCCAGGACGCTCACAGCTCAAGCGTTATAGTGGTTTTTTAGTCTTGCTCCGGGCTGTAACGATGGTTTTTTAAACAGTCCTGTAGGGACTAGACTAAAGAAACCGGGAATAGGAACGAAAATTCTACGTTTGAACGGAAAAACTTAACTCAGAAACCCCGGTTTTTGAGAGAGCTTTTGCGTCCGCGACTGGTAAAAAAAACCGGTTTCTGCGTCTAGGACTATCTACTTAACTCATCCTCGACGATCGCCACAAAAAACTTACCCCCCCTAACAGGAGATAGGAGGGGTCAAAAAATGAGCTTAAATTACAAGGCCGACGCGCGGGGGGTGATCGATCCGGTTTCTGACCAGATTCTTCGCTAATCCTCCTCTGATTGCTCGTAAAAATCAGATTGAGCGGCGTCAGTCCTCAATTAGTCCGATCGCCCGTTAGTGCGATCGCTCGATCAAATTGCTCAATATGGTACTCGCCCGTTCTAAAGGTAGGTGTCTGGGTTTGCCGTTCCAGACAATCTGATATTCGTTGCTGTTTTGACCGTCGCCGTAGCCAGAAATTAGCTTCCGGTGAAATGCTTCCTCAGCTAATTCATGAACTTTCTCCCTGAGAGCAGTTTGTGCGATATTCATAATTTGCTGTTTCTTAAATTTTCTTTCACAGTCATAAACAATTATAAGTGGGGAGTGTACCTCTCTAAAGTTATAGGTTTTTTCTGAACGGGGAAGGAAGCAGTCATTAGTTATAAGTGCTTAGTTACCAATGCTTAGTCATGAATGCTCAGTCTGATGTTGAAGTAAAGAAGGAATATTTTCCCACTCTCCCCCTCTCCCATCTCCCCCACTGCCCCACTGCCCCACTGCCCCACTACCCCACTACCCCACTCCCCCACTCTCGCAATAGTGGTGAAGGCAGAATGGGCCCGATTAGTTGTCTCAACTGAGCAGTGCGATATCTATGCCCGCAGGTAGTATCCCCTGCACCGACTATAAAGTTAACGTTAAAAATTAGCTAAAAGGAGGTTAGAAAATGCTGCAAGAAAAAAGCACCGAAACAGCCCGCGTCAATGCTCGAAAAACAGATGTTTTTGATGTTTTCAACTTCAAACACTATATGGGGCCAAACCCTTATTTAGACACAGCAGCTTTAGTTTTCGATTTAACGTTGACGGGCGCGAGCGAACCTTTGCCGATCGCACATTACCAGGAAATTATTGGCGATCGCTACCCGCAACTCCTGCACGAAACTTTCTCGAACCACGCCCAACTCTTCGGCCGTACCGCCTCAGAAGTAGCCAAACTCGACATGGGTTTGCACTTCCACAACTGGAACATCCAGGCGTTTTCTCAGTTTAACAGAATTAGCATAGAAGCACTTCACGCCCGCACCGCCAGAGCCGTAGTTTACGCAGTTTGGGATTGGTTTGAAGCCATCAATCAAAATCAAGACTTTCCCTTGGAAGCACAAATGGGCGCGCTGCAAAATATGTTCCGGCAGTCTGTTTACGGAGGCCCGACAGTTTATTCGTTAATGCGAGCGGCATCTCAAAAAGACATTCCCGTATTTTATTTGTGGGATGAAGGATTGATGCAATACGGTTACGGCAAAAAACTGGTGCGCGGCTCTGCAACTACTTTTGATTCTGACAGCCATTTAGACTCAGATTTTACCACGCGCAAAGACGATTGTAAAGCTTTTCTCGCTACATTAGGATTTCCTGTTCCCAAAGGCGATATCGTCTCCACAGAAAGCGGAGCTCTGGCAGTCGCTAGAGACATTGGCTATCCAGTTGCTGTCAAACCAGTAGTCGGTCATAAAGGAATTGGCGTCACAGCAGATATCCGAGATGGTGAGGAATTGCAAGCCGCTTTTAAAAGAGCAGTTAAGGCCATTCCCGAAACAGAACCGGTGCGAGTAATTGTGGAAAACAGCATCAAAGGATCGGATTTTAGGCTGTTGTGCGTTGACGGCAAATTTGTTTCGGCAACTGAACGCCGGCCCGCTTGGGTAACAGGTGATGGCGACTCAACAGTTCGCGAATTGATCCGCCGCGAAAACCGCAAACCAGAACGTTTGGATACGCCAACTTCGGCCCTGAGCAAAATTCAGTCCGACGAAGCGATGGAAATGTATCTGGCAGAACAAGGGCTGTCATTAGATAGTGTCCTAGAGCGCGATCGTACTGTGTCTCTACGCAAAGTCGCCAATCTTTCCGCAGGTGGCGTCAGCATCGACGCTACCCACAGTATTCACCCGGATAACATCGTTTTAGCACAAGATATCGCCCTACATTTTCGGTTAACTTGTTTGGGGGTTGATGTGGTAACAGAAACTCTCGCCAAATCTTGGAAAACCGGCAATTTTGGGATTCTCGAAATCAATGCCGCGCCGGGAATTTTTATGCACCTCAACCCGGCTGTCGGAGAAGGGGTTGATGTGCCGTCGCATATTGTCGAAACTTTCTTTGACTCGGGAAAATCCGCCCGAATTCCGATTATTACTTTCAACCAAATTTCGGTGCACGATCTGCAAGAAACAATCGACCACATTCTTTTGCAGCATCCCGATTGGACGATCGGTGCTGTTTGCCGCGGGGGACTTTTTGTTAACCGTTCTGAAAAAGTTTTGCATAAGAATTACAATCTTAACGTGCAAAGTTTGCTGCGGAATCCCAAGCTCGATTTGTTAATTGCTGAATATCCCGGAAATATTTTGGAAGCTGAGGGAATGTTTTATGGGGGGAGCAATATGGTGGTGCTGGACAATCCGGGAGAAACTGAGATGATGTTGATCCGAGAAAGCACCGATCACGATACTGTTGTGGTGAGGGAAGGAAATAGTATTTCTATTCGCCGCCAAGGGTTGATCGAACAGTATACTCTGGGAGATGATGAACCGTTCACACGGGTTTATTTGAAGGAAATAGGGACTGTTTTGTAAGCTGTTCCACATTTAAGTTGGCTTTGTAGGGCGGGTATTGATTACCCGCCCCACCAGATCGAGGCTTTTTCTCGTTCTCGGGTGCTTCCGGGGAAGTAACTTGGGGCTCGCCCAGATTTAAACTCGCTTCGTTACACTTAGTTACAATTGGTGGCAATCCCTCAGTGGGGGATGCACTATTCGTAAAAAGCCAATTGCTTCCCAACTTTCTCGTTACCACACCAATATTTTCGTAGAAATTGGGTTTCTCAGGGTAAGTGCTATTGCTGCGATCGTAAGTTTTTAAACAATTTAGTTTATAGGCTGTCGATCGTGCTATCAAGGAACTTCACAAGTCTTTAAACAATTGCACTCCGGTAGCACAAGGTGTGGAAATATGAATGTTGCGAGCAATTGGTTTAATTCGCTGAAGGAAAGTTTACTGTCGCACCGTCGCTACATTCCAGCAGCGCTGATTCTTTCCACCGGCACGAGTTTGTCATTGGCAGCCGCAGCCGTCGTGTGGCATTCGGAAAACCAACGAATGCAAGCTGAATTTCATCAGCAAGCCGATCGCCTGAATGTGGCATTGCAGCAAAGCATCAACAAAAATTTAGAATTTCTGTACTCACTTGAAGCATTCTACAGCGCATCTAGTGAAGTTAGCAGACAAGATTTTAAGCAATTCACTCAACCTGCACTTTCCCGAAATTCTGCTATACATTCTGTTAACTGGATTCGGCGCGTGCCGGCTGCCCAAAAAGTAGCTTACGAACAAACAATTCGAGCCGAAGGTTTTCCGGCATTTCAAATTTACGAGCGAACTCCTGACAAAAAGCAGGTCAAAGCAAAAGTGCGATCGGAATATTTTCCAATTATTTACAGAGAAGCACTAGAAGAAGATAACAAAGTGATCGGTTTTGATGTTGCCTCCAGCCCCGATCGCAAAGCAGCTTTAGAGAAATCGGTGAATACCGGGAAAATAGCCGCTTCCGGGCGGATTAGATTAGTCAGCAACAATCAACCGGGATTGCAAGTATTTCTACCAGTACCCCGCCGCACAACTTCTGCTGATAACTCGATCCACGCCCCCCAAAACCTAATGGGAGTTATTGCGGGTCTGTTTCAGATTACCAATATGGTCGCTTTCTCTTTAGAATCGCTAAATTTAGACAAGATTAATTTTTACCTCTATGACAACTCTGCTATAGAGAAAGAACGCTTTCTGGTGCGCTACGACTCACAAGCTAAGCAGTTGATAGATAACCCAAAACACGAAAAGCCAGAGTTAGCTAATTTGCAGGGAAAAATCTGTCAAAATCCTAGTGCTTGCACTCGCCTATTTAACGTAGCAGACCGCCAGTGGAGGCTGCTAGTTTTGCCTGGGAAGGGGTACAACAGTATGACGACGCATCAGGGTTCGCTGGCAATTGGCGCGATCGGGCTATTGATGACTGGCGGCTTGACGATTTACCTGTTGATGTCTCTAGAACGTACTGCAAAAGTAGAACAGCAAGTGTACGATCGGACAATTCAACTAAAACAGCGCACCGCTGAACTAGAAACGGTACTAAAAAATTTGCAGGAAGCTCAATTTCAACTAATCCAAACTGAAAAAATGTCCAGCTTGGGGCAGTTGGTGGCTGGAGTTGCCCACGAAATTAATAATCCTGTCAACTTCATCTCTGGCAACCTGATCCATACAGGCGCATATACCCGAAACTTGCTGGAACTTGTGGAAATATATCAGCAGCAATATCCCAACCCAACGCCCGAAGTGCAAGCGAAACTACAAGAGATTGATTGGGAGTTTATCAGTGAAGACTTGCCTAAAATCCTACAATCTATGAATATGGGAGCTGAACGGATCAGCCAGATCGTGCTTTCTCTGCGGAACTTTTCGCGCTTGGATGAAGCTGAAATGAAGTCGGTTGACATTCACCAAGGCATTGACAGCACCTTGATGATTTTGGATAGTCGGCTGAAACCCCAACCTGGTTTTCCGGGCATTCAAGTCATCAAAGAATACGGAAATTTGCCCTTAGTGGAGTGCTGGGCTGGACAATTGAATCAGGTATTTATGAATGTTTTGAGCAATGCCATTGATGTTTTACATGAAGAAAAGAGTCACATTTTACCCAATGGTAAAAATCCCTATGATGCGGCTTTTTTACCTAGGATTCGGATTCGTACTGAACTTTTAAGTTCCAATTGTGTATGCGTGCGAATTGCTGACAATGGAGCGGGTATGACGGAGAATGTAAAAAAACGTTTGTTCGATCCGTTTTTTACTACCAAGCCTGTAGGCAAAGGTACTGGCTTGGGATTGTCGATCGGCTATCAAATAGTGGAAAAACATAAAGGTTCGTTCAGGTGCGTATCGGCTCCGGGAGAGGGAAGTGAATTCTGGATTGAGGTGCCGGTGCGGCAACAGTCTAAGCAATCTGTTTCTAAGGTTTCACCTGCGGTAGGTGCCAGTTGGAATTAGCGGGAGAAATCTCGTTTCTAGCTGAGTCTGACTGGGAGCATCTCAATGAAAGCAGCCCAGCCCAAAATTGGAGTTTGGAGGCAGGAGGCAGGAGCCAGGAGGAAAGAGTCAGAAGAAAGGAGGAAGAAGGAAGGAGCCAGAAAAAGTGTTTTTACAAATATGAGATGCTCCATAATTCCTGTTTAGAAAATGTGAACTATCCGAACTCTACTTGGGAAAGGTGCGGATTCCGTACTCTACTTTCAACAGTTAACTGTTAACTGTTAACTGTTATAGTTATTGGCAAGCGCGTGCTAATTTCCAGTGGAATATGGCTGAGAACAAATATATGGGGTTTTACCCGTCGTGACAATTTATAATTGTAGCAAGGCCAGATTACCAATTATTAACTACGATGTCTTTACAATCTATTAGCATTCCGCCCACAACCGATCGCCAACCTCTCGCTTTGATGGTCGCTTTGCATGGATGGGGTGCTAATGCTCGGGATTTGACTTCCTTAGCACCCGTTTTCAATTTGCCGGATTATCAGTTTGTGTTTCCCGATGCCCCCTTCCCCCATCCCCAGGTAACGAGCGGCAAAGCGTGGTATAACCTTCAAAGCAAAGACGCTCAGGGATTGGTAGAAAGCCGGCAATTGCTGAGGGAATTTTTGCTGTCTTTGGAAAGCAGCACGGGCGTGCCTTTATCTCGCACGATTTTAGGTGGCTTTTCTCAAGGCGGAGCGATGACTCTAGATGTGGGGTTGACTTTGCCCGTAGCCGGTTTAATTTGTCTGAGCGGTTATTTACACCCGATTTCGCCAGTTGCTGGGAGTGCTTTGCCACCTGTTTTAATCGTGCACGGTACTCAAGATACTATTGTGCCGGTTAGTGCTGCTGTGCGATCGCGCGAGAGTTTGACGGCTTGGGGAGCTGCGGTGCAGTATCAAGAATTTAACATGGGACACGAGATTCTGCCGGAAGTTATAGATGTAATGCGAAGTTTTGTTGTACAAACTGTGTCGAAATCTGATTAAAGGTTTAGTATATAGTATGGCGGAAGTCTCGGGCAGGGGAAAAAAATGAAAACTTTAACCAAAGCATCGCGCGATATTGCTGTACTTACTTCTCAGGACGTGGCAGAATTGGCTGTCCGTTTGGAAGTTGACGATTATACAGATCCTTTTGAGGGATTGAATGATTGGCATTTGTTGCGATCGCTTGCCTTTCAGCGGCCGGAGCTGGTTGAACCTTATCTCCACCTTCTGGATATGGAAGCCTACGACGAAGCATAGACTTAAAAATCTAGGTCAAAAAATTCGACGGAATTGAGGAAGAAGTTAGCAGCATATTTTGTTGCGGATTAAACAGATGAATTAGAGATTTGAGTCTGTTTTTATCTTAATTTCTTTCTTGATTCTTTTTTATGGCTGAAGGAAGAAGGAAGAAGGAAGAAGGAAGAAGGAAGAAAGAATGAGGAAGAAGGAAGAAGGAAGAAAGAATGAGGAGATGCGATCGGGCAATTCTTCGCACTGGTTTCAGGAATTCATCAAGTACTCATAACCTCGAAGGTTGCTGTATTACCAAAAATCATGAAAGGCAGACGAATTTTAATCGGCGTTAGCGGCGGGATTGCGACTTATAAAGTTTGCGAAGTAGTTTCAACTTTAGCGAAAGCTGGAGCTGAAGTTAAAGCTATTCTTACTGATGCGGCCGGGGAGTTTGTCACGCCTTTGACTTTTGCTACTCTGTGCCGCCATCCTGCTTTTACTGACAAAGATTTTTGGCAAGCAAGTCACGGGCGTCCCCTGCATATTCAACTGGGAGAATGGGCGGAAGTTTTTGTGATTGCTCCTTTGACAGCTAATACTTTGGCTAAGTTGGCGGGGGGTTTTGCTGATAATTTGCTGACTAATACTGTCTTAGCTTCTAATTGCCCAATTTTGCTGGCGCCGGCGATGAATACGGATATGTGGGAACAGCCGGCGGTGCAGCGGAATTGGCGGGAAGTGTTGACTTATGGGCGCTATCATGCTGCGAATCCGGGGGCGGGAATGCTGGCGTGCGATCGCGCGGGTGTCGGCCGCATGGCAGAACCTGGTGAGATTTTGCCTCATATTGAATCGCTGTTGTATGCGAAGGGCGATCGAGATTTAGCGGGCCTTCGGGTGTTGATCAGTGCGGGAGGAACGCGGGAACACCTCGATCCGGTGCGGTTTATCGGCAATCCTTCCAGTGGCAAAATGGGTATAGCTTTGGCGCAAGCTGCACAGCACCGCGGCGCGACTGTGACGCTGGTACACAGTATAACTGGCGAATTGCCGCTCTCAGGTGTGCGGGCGATCGCAGTTACCAGTGCACAAGAAATGCGGCAGGCGATGCTGCAATGCTTTCACGATGCCGATTTGACGGTGATGGCTGCGGCAGTAGCGGATGTGAAGCCGGCTGAGTACAGTAGTGAGAAACTGCCGAAGCGATCGCTCCCGAATTGTTTACCGTTGGCACCGGTAGCGGATATTGTGGCAGAGTTGGGAATTTTGAAACAGCCCCACCAAAAATTAATCGGGTTTGCAGCACAAACGGGGGATATTGTCAAGCCGGCTTTGGAGAAATTGCGGGCGAAGAAACTGGATGTAATTGCCGCAAACCCGATCGATCAAATAGGTGCAGGTTTCGGCAGCAATACCAATCAAGCAATATTAATTAATGCCGCCGGCAAGCAAGTAGAAATAGCACCTTGCAGCAAGCTAGAAATGGCTCACCGATTGTTAGATTTTGTGAGGGAAGGGTGAGGGCGCGATTTACTCATTAACTGGGATTAATTACTACTGGTTCGGGCGATAATTCTGATTCCCCAATCTCCGCTTCTGAGTCAGCCGACAACTCAGTATCTGCGACAGTAATTTCTAGTTTAAATCCTAATGCTTCGAGCAATTCTACCAAACTATAGATTTCCGAACCTGCACTTTCAGTCAGCAGCTTGTCGAGTTTTTCGTGATGCTGTTTGGCTGACTCCGAAAGAGCATTCATCCTGATTTTAGCGTCAATCACCTTTCGGATGGCATTTCTCAAAAGTGCGGGTTCAGGGTCTTTTTCTTCCAAGATAGCGCCCATAAAACCAGCAGCTTTTTCCGGCTCGTGGAGAGATTCAATTAGGTACTCGCGGTAGCTATCACTTGTCGGTGCTTTCACGTTTTTCATAATCTGTCCAGTATTCTATAGCTTGTCGAATGTTCTGTTCTTGGGTGCTTTTATCCCCAGCAATGGGGATGACCACAATTATCAAGGATTTGATTTTAACTCTAACATTCCGATCGCGGAGGGCATCAACCCACTCGGTGAATGGTGCCGTACCCTCTGCTGTAGTGTAACGTCGAATTTCCCGGGGTTGTACATTGATTAACAATTTCTCTCGTAAGGGCGATCGACAGTGCATTAAGTGGGGAAATCATACTTAAGACAGAGGTATTCGATAGACAAAATAGTAAACCTTGTTTGAGGAAACAAAGTTTAAATCAAACAGGGCATTGTGAATGAATTTTAAATCGATCGCAAAAACCAATCTACTCTTCGGCAGCCTGATAATTAGCCTCGGATTGCAAGCACTTCCAGCCACAGCGCAAGCAGTCACCGACGCCCAAGTTTCCGCCCTCGTAGAAGCGCTGCGACAAGCCGCGCCGCCACAAGCCGCAAATGACGGAATGTACAGTCAGTGGCAAGTTTTACCGGGCAATATTTCCCGCTGGGCAAAATTCTGTACCAAACAAGATTTAACACCCCAACAATTTGAGGCCGACGCGACAAAAGCCAAATCAATTGTTACCTGTATCGTGGGCGATTTGCTGCGCGACGAGTACAAAGCTAGCAGCAACAATGAATTAACCGCTGTACGCCGCGCCGCTTGCTGGTGGATGACAGGGGACTCCGCAGCTTGCAAAAGTGGCGCAACTGCTACTTATGCCGATAAAGTTATCAGCGTTTACCAGCAGCAGCAACCTAAAAAGTAAAGTTTTTGCTGACGGAATTTAGATTTTTTTGACCGCAGATGGACGCAGATGGTTTTGTGCTGATGGACAGATAAGAGCGATTTGATATCAAATTCAATTATCCTATAAACGCCAAAGATTCTTGAGAACATTAATCAGCTCTTTCTGTCGTCGAGCGATTACTTCTGGCGTCCATTCCTGTTCCCGCAGCACTTGGGTAGTAAGTGCAAAGGGTGAAACACCTGTCTTAGTGGTGAAATACTTCTGTTTTTTCACATCAAAATCATAATTTTGTGCCAGAGTGTTTTTCGCAGAAGATAGCAAAACTAAGTTGCCAAGACGATGCACATATTGATCGCGCTCTTGCTGACTAGGAAACGACTTCATCCACTCACTATTAGCGTCGGGATTTTGGGGAAGTACGTGCTCGACAGTAATGTTGGAGAAGTTGTAAGATGCTTCACCTTCTGACAGAGCAGCATCTAAGCGCAGCAAAACATAACGACGAATTTTTTGAATTAGGTAAAGGTCACTATCGAGGACTCTGAGGATATTTTTTGACTCTTCAGGAGTAAACTGGAGCGGTGAATTGGAATTGAATAAATCTTCCTCTTGCTCAATAGCAGTAAGCAATCTGCTGTAACGTTCAATGCGCTCATTGATATTGGCGCGGACAATCATTAAACCTGCCGCAAGGCGGTCTAAATCCGTAAAAAAACGCACCAAATTATCCGGGTTATTACGGTGGCGCGACAGGTAGAGAATCGCAGGCGGTATCCAGTCAAAATTATCAATTTTGTTTAACCATTTAAATAGTTGATTAATTTCCTCGGGCCGCCGCTCGCTTTCATACCTTAAGTTTTGAATTTCGGAAAAAGCCTTAGCATAAGGATATAAAATTTCATCAATGAATTGCTGAGACCCTGCGGCAGGATTGATGTTTTCCTGAAACTCTTTAAGGATACTCTTGCTAAGTTTTTTCTTTTCCTTAATCATCCGAATATGAGAAAACAAGTCTTTGAATAACTCGCGTCCCAGATCCTCCTCGGTATCTTCCCACTTTTTAGTATATTTTTCTTTTTGCCCTTCTGGTATTTTTCCAATAATGTCAGCTTTCAAGATATCAGTTAGGGAGAGATCCAATCCCCTGTTGTTCAACACAGAAAATATCCGATATGCAGAGTCAAAGTCAGGCGTAGAAACCACTACCAAGAAGCACTGGGTAATGAGGAACTGGGCAAGACGTATACGGTGGGATTCCGCGATCGTCTGCAAACGTTGCAAGAATAAATGTGCATTTTCTTTAATAAGCTTCTGAGTATCCATCAGCTCAACATTGTTCAATTCTTTGAGCTTGTTAATACCACCTTCATTTTGAATATATTCCTTAAAAAACTCGGCATCTCGCTCGCGCAAAGTCAGACGGTAACGATTATTTATACCCGCGATTAAGCTGCCTTTTTGGTA
The DNA here is from genome assembly GCF_036705345.1 of Microcoleus sp. B3-D2. Classification (NCBI taxonomy): domain Bacteria; kingdom Bacillati; phylum Cyanobacteriota; class Cyanophyceae; order Oscillatoriales; family Microcoleaceae; genus Microcoleus; species Microcoleus sp. B3-D2. Next base: position 23,383 of record NZ_JAUBUG010000025.1, on the reverse strand, counting down.
TAGATAAGTGGTCAAGTCATTGGCGTGTTCTGTTGGCAATGATGCCCTGAGAGCAGCTAGTAGTATGGTGAGAGTTGTTAGACGTTGCTGACCATCTACAATTTCAGCATCTGGCGGCCCAGATTTGATCAAAACAATGCTGCCTAGAAAGTACGGGTTGAGTTGATCAATCGTGTCATTGCCATCTCCCAATGATGTTAGCAAGTCTTCCAGCAGTTCTCCAGCTTGCTCATTTGTCCAAGCATAGGGACGTTGGTAGAGGGGAATGGTGAACATAAAGTCATCGCTAAAGATTTTTCTAATGGGGTGTTCCTCACCCTTGATGCTGACACGGTTCATGCTGGGTTCCTGTCTTAGGTGTGGTTGTTAATTGCTTCCCGAAAGTCAATTTTCCTTGTTACTAGAATACCATGCTCAAGCTTGGAAAGGCTAACCCTCAACTTAGCCTGTGCAGGCTGGTTTCATTCGTCCCGCCACAGGTTTCAATCTGCGAGTGAATATATCATCCATTTTCCGCCTGACTTCTCATCAACTTTTGCACGCTCCCCAAAGCTCGATTTAATTCATAATTTTTTGTTTCTGAATTCTGCAAAAAAGCCTGCTGTTCTTCCTCAATCATTAACACATCCTGCCGCACCAAACCATCTAATAACTTTTGAGCCGCACCGAAACAACTATCTTTGATAAACCTGCGAAACCAAACAGGCAATTTGTGCAGCCGCCAAAACGCATTTAATGAGGTAAAATGAATTAAATAAGCGCGAGTTGCCGTCTCGCTAACCGGACAAACCAAGCAGTAAATCTTAAAGTCGCTCCCCAAAGTGGAAACCCAATGCGGGTAAACATAACTCACGTCCAGCGGTTCCGGGTGCAGTCGGCGCAAAAACTTAAAAAATAACTGAGAAATTGACCAAATTTTATCTATTTTGTAATAACTTTGTGCCTGATAGCGCGCTGTTACTTGATGCTCGTTTTCTTCTATAGTATCTAACACCGGATTTGCCCAAGCTTGCCAGTCATCGTGCAAGTGTCCGTGGTACATATCCATCAAGTTTTCAATTAAAAATGAATAGTGTGCCTGACAGTCGATGACTGAAACTGTGGCAATATAATTGAGATGTTCCCACTCTGGCAAATCCAATAAATCTATTTTTTCTGCTCGCATTTCTTCGCCGGGAAACAGCCAGATAAAACCGTTTTTTTCCTGGACTGGGTAGGAGCGAATTTTGCACTTAGGTAGCTTTTGATTTTCTGCTAAATAATCGACTTCGGCGCATTCTCCGCTTGCATTTAACCGCCATCCGTGGTAAGCACATTCGATTAAATCGCCTTTAACTTGGCCGTGGCTGAGTTTAACTTGCCGGTGCGGACATCTATCTTCTAAAGCGTTGATTTTGCCTGAACTGTCGCGGAAAAGTACGATCGCCCGATTCCAGATTTTCGCAGCTAGCGGCTGAGTTTGCACCTCGGTGCTGCGGGCGATGGCATACCAGCGATCCAGATTAATGCCCAACTCGCGGATGTGAGTTTTTTCTCCCCTTGCAGATACCGATTTTATCGCGTTGTTTTGCATTATAAATGTTCCCAAATTACGCCCATAAAACAACCCAATTTTACAAAATAACAGCCCGGAAAGCAACGACCGTAAATTTTTCTAAATCTCCGTTCTGACAAATACCTATCGTTAGCTAAATGCTTCAACCACCCCGGCGACAATCTAAATTTTAATAATCTTAAAGCATTGCGAAATCCGTAGGTGGAACAGTCGGGCTTAAAATCTCTCGCTGCCCCTAATATGTAGCCTATTCTAGGAGGTGTCTCGACTTCCGATATATTATCTAAAAAGACGATTTTTCCGTGCGGATTTAACAATTTTTTACTTGCCTCAAGGGCGGCTGGGAGGTTGGGCAGGTGGTGAAAAGTAGCAGCACTAACTATTAAATCAAATTTGCGGTCGATCGCTAATTGACTGGCATCCATTTGGATGTATTCGATATTGGGGGATGAGCGTTTTTGACGGGCGATGTCCAGCATTTTTGCTGATAAATCGACGGCCACTACATTATCGTAATACTGGGCTAATTCAAAAGCAAGAATTCCCGAACCGCAGCCAATATCTAATGCTGCACCTTTGCTGACCGATAGGTTGTTAGTAAAGAAATCGTTCTGGTTTTGCAAGGTGGCGGCGAAATCATATTCTGTTGCAAAAGCATCAAACATTACAGATTTATTGCGAATTTTGCAGTTACTCTTCAGCATCTATTATTGCTTTATACTCATTCAATAATATTTTAACCGCAGATCCACCCCCCTCAACGCAGATATTTTTTTTGTTCGCAAGCTCTGCCTTTTCCCCTCAGCGAAACCACACCCACAAACCGTAACTCATCTTAAAAAAAGAATGCAACTTTAGGAAACCTCCAAATCCTTATTTAATCAGTGATTCCCATTTCTTCAAATCTAAAATCTAAAATGGTATGACAGGGGGCGGGTTTTACCGAGAATAGCAGCCGATAATTGACAATTTATAAAACCCGCCCCGCTACAAACCTTAGATTTTTAACACGCCTTCGGGATTCACCGTCAAGAGCGATCGCCTCTGCAAACCCTCCTGATATAAAATAGCATTAGCTGCCAACAAACCGCTGCTAACCGCCCTTTCCATTAAACCGCAAGGAAACGGCATTTTTACCCAATCTCCCGCAAACAAAAGATTAGGTACAGCGCAGCAAGTCTCCGGGCGTTCCGCATAACTACCGGGGGGATATCCAGAGAAATTCTTTTGATTTACTAATTCCCGGTGCAGCATATTTGCCTCTTTTAATTCCGGTACAATTTCGTACAATTCTTGCTCAAAAGTCGCCAGTAAAACTTCCTGGTTCGGAAATTCCTTTTCCTTGTAACAATAAGCGTGCAGTTCCACTACACTACCGCCAGTTTTCTGATTCCACTCGATGAACTGATCCTGAATTCGGTGGTAAAGCGTAATGCTGTCAGTCAGTTTGTAGCCGGAAAGCGAACTGAAATTGCTGTGCTCCCATGGAAATTCGCGATCGAACCAAAAGCGGCCCACCGCAAACGGATCGGCTATATTCAAACTCTCGATCCGACTCTGCACCTGCGGATTCACCTCACCGCTGGCTAAACTAAACAAATGCTGCATCCCCGGAACATCTGCCGCCAAAACATAGTAATCAGCCTTCAATGTTTCTCCCAATTTTTGCGGCTGCGATTGGTTAACCGCTGCTGCTAACTGTATTTCATCTGCTTTTTCATCGACTACCTTAAATCGAGGCAAATCCCGCTGAGCAGGCCCGCTCACCACTCGCCCTTCGGCATCAAAAACTGCCCCGTGGCAAGGACAGTGAAATTGACCGTCGTTCTGTTTCTGAACCGTGCAGCCTTGGTGAGTGCAGGTCAGAGAAATTGCCTCTTTTCCCGACGGTGCGGCGGCAAATACGCTGTCCCCAGCGCCGAAATATTCGGTAGAGTTGCTATCAGTTAACAGCGCGTTTCGCTTAACCCAAAAAGGTATTTTACTTTGCACGTCTCCCGACTGGTAACTCAGAGAATCAATCTTGCCGTTTTCCCAGCGAATCTCACTGACTGCGACATCTGTCAATACTTTGCCGCCTTTGCTTTCAATGGCTCTGGCAATAGGCTGCACCAAACTCGTCCCCATATCTTGCCGCGTGCCGTTGAAGGCCAAACCCTCTGGATTTCCGAAAAAGTAAAAGTGGAAAAATTGCATTAATTCTCCCGCGCTCAATTCGTCTGGAGCGTTGAGGCTGGATTTGGCAAAAGGCAGAAAATACAAGTCATAAAGTCCGCGCGGAAATTCACCTTTTACCCAGTCGGCAACTGATATATTGTCTAGGCGCTCGAAAGTTTTTTTAGTTTGAAAACCGCCGATTTCCCGAAATACTTGCCAGTGAGCGGGTTTTGTAAGATTGATTCCCCACTTGAGCCGATTGGGAGAAGATATCCCCAAATCAACTATATTCCAGGGAAAAGCTGAATGGTTGGGACGGAAAACTTCGGGTTTGTATTTGCCGTCTCGAAACAAAACAGCGTAGGATTCTAAAGATACAAAGTTATCGGTAATTTCTAGTTCTTCAACCACACTTTTGAGGTTGTAGTATTGCGGGAAAAAACCGTGGAAACCGTGTTCCATCATAAAATTTTCGTTCCCAACTTTAATCGGCCAACTAGCAATTTTGCCACCGAGTTGGGGCGATTTGTCGAGCAATGTTACGGCGAAACCCCGCTGACTGAGCTCGTAAGCACAGGCGAGCCCGGCCAAGCCTGCCCCCACAACTGCAACGGTTTTGCGGTTATTCAGCATTCGCGGCAAGTCAAGAGAATCTTGCACAAAAACGGTGGGCTCTGGCTTGGAAAATCGAGAGTAGCCCAGCAGCCCGCCGGCGGCACCGACTCCGAGGAATTTGAGGGCGGTTCTTCGAGAAACTGGTTGGGATAGCGGTGAATTGGTTGATTGACTCATCAGCGGTACGCGGTAACGGGCTTTAAACACAAATACGCCATAAGGCATATATCATAGACCGAAAGCAGGATATGTGAAGAAATACTAAGACACATTCCTCAGTCCGATCGCGATCGCACCGTGTCAAGTGCGATCGCACACAATGTATAGCGGAAGGAAGCAGGCTTTAGTTATCTAGGAGAGAACTTAAGAATCAACAACGAAAAAGCGATCGACCGCATAGCGTAAAATCCTCTAAATAATTAAGTGTTTTTATTTATGTTGCTCAACTCTTGGCAACCGCCGCCAATGATGTTAAAAAACTAGGAGATTTTCATGCTAAATCTTAGGCAAAAGGCAGTCTAGGCGAAGTGTAGGAAATAACCGGGCAGATATCCAAGGCAAAACAATTAACCAGTCGAGCTTTAAGTAAGTTGGCGCGAAAAAAATTAACTATTTTAAAATAAGTAAATACAGAGAATATATCTCCTGAGGTAACTCAATATATCGGCGCTCGATTCAGGGGATTCCTCACTTAATACCAAGACCAAACCCGATTCAACTTGAGAAGTGCAGAGGTGCCGCAAAAAGTCAAAGACGGCCCTAGAGGTAATGCCGGTTAAACTCAGATTTTGCATCATTTTTAAGAACGGGCAAGATGCCCGTTCCACAAGAGATAAATTTTTTGTGGAACAGGCCGGACAGCCTGTTCATAAAAGGATTATTGAGAATGGTGCAACATCTCAGTTAAATGTACCTGGCTGCTATGTAGAAAACAGGACTTACTTGAAGAAACCGGGTTTTCGCGTAAGTCCTGTTTATGCAAAACCCCTGCATAATTTACAAACTTTTACATAAATCGCGAATTTCTTGGTGCGGGGACTCTGTTGGTGCTGGTGTCCACACCCTACGGTAGATATTTGCAGTTGGTCTTGAATGCTACAATCGTGCCGCGATCGCCAGCACAGTCAAAATTCCCACCCACATCCCAACTTTTGCTAACTGCTGCCGCCAACGGCGCCCTTAACCGCCCCAAAATCATGCACTACCAATCCCAGCAGCAACGCCAAAAACACACTACTCAGAAAAAAATTAAAAAAGCTATTTTTTACTGTTTGATAGCAATATTTTTCTGCTGGAACACCGCCAACCTCCCTACAATTGCCCAAAACACAGGCAAGGGCGGGCTTAACGGGCAAGAAATGAGAAATTTGCTCGATCGGGGCAACCTCACCGAAGCCGTAACCAGAATCGAAGAAACCTGGAAACAAGACTATCAAAAATACTTTGAACAAGACTTTAACACCCGTGGGCAAACCGCCGAAGCAATATCAAAAACTCTCTCCCGCCTAGCAGTTCAAACAAAGAAAAAACCTGCTTTAATTTACGCTATCCCGCGCACCGACCAACTAGAATTAATCTTAATATTACCCGATCGCCGGCCCATTCTCCGCAGCGTTCCAGAAGCAAAACAAGAGAAACTGCTCTCAGTAGTCCAAGAATTAGGTAGCGAAATCACCAATCCCGTAAAACTCAACACCACCAGCTATCTAGCACCAGCCCAACAACTCTACAAATGGATAGTTGCACCCCTAGAAACAGATTTGCAAACCGCAAAAATTGAAACATTGCTGTTCTGCGCCGGCGCAGGTTTACGAACTGTACCCTTAGCAGCAATGCACGACGGACAGCAATTTTTGATCGAAAAATACAGCCTCGCCCGCATCCCCGCCTTCAACCTCATAGACATAAATTACGCCGACCTCAGAAACGTGCAAGTCCTAGGAATGGGAGCATCAGATTTCGCAGAAACGGCAAACAAAGAACCGCTGCCAGCAGTGCCGTTAGAACTCGGCGCGATCGCCCGACAGTGGCCCGGTCAATCCTTTCTCAACGAAGATTTCACCATAGTAAACTTGCAATCCCAGCGACTGCAACAAAGATACGGAATCATCCACCTTGCCACCCACGCCGAATTCCGCCCCGGAACCCCAAATAACTCCTACATTCAATTTTGGGACACCCAACTGCGCCTCGCTCAAATGAGAGAATTGAAATGGAACAATCCGCCCCTCGAACTATTAGTATTAAGCGCCTGTAGAACCGCCTTGGGAGACAAAGAAGCAGAACTCGGATTTGCCGGTTTAGCGCTGCAATCGGGAGCAAAATCAGCCCTCGCCAGCTTGTGGTACGTCAGCGATGCGGGCACTCTCGCCCTGATGACAGAGTTTTACCAGCAGTTAAAAATCAGCAGGCCAAACGACCCTCCAATCATTAAAGCTGAAGCTCTCAGGCAAGCACAAATTGCCGCGATCGAAGGCAAAGTGACGATCGAAGGCGGTCAACTGCGAAGTTCCCGAGGCGACATTCCCTTGCCCCCGTCCATCCCCAAACTCGACAGCAAAGATTTATCCCATCCGTATTATTGGGCAGCTTTCAGCATAATCGGCAGTCCTTGGTAAGTGGGCCTCTTGACCGACACTGGTGATAGGCTATAAAAAATAAAGTAATTCAATGCCTGTAGCTGTCGCTCAACAAGCCACCACCAATCTGTGACAAATCAAGCGGGAGCCTTCAAGGGGAAACTAAAATGAAAAAATTAGAATTTTTGCTACAGAAAGAAGGCGATCGCGCCTGGTTGCCCCTAGAAACCTCCGACGTGGAAATTCTAGAAGGTAAATACCGTGTTGTTGCTCGCATTCAGCACCCCAACACCGACATCGAAATTCGCGTTACCCATACCTCCTTCGACCCAGGGGCGCAGCGGAAAGTTCAAAGCCGATCGGCCCGCACCAACCCCGAAGGATTAGTCGTGATCATTCCCTACACCAGGCTCAAACCCGGACTGTGGGAACTCTCCTGCTTGCCAGATCCCAAAGCAACACCACTAAAACCTTGGCAGTACGGGGTTCAGTTGGAAGTATTGCCCGCAGAATCGGAAACCTCCGAACCCCTACCGCCGATCGACCAAACCGAACCCGCAACTTCCCCCACAGCACCACAAATCACAGCACCGGTCGATCGCGCAGCCCCACAAATCGCAGCACCGGTCGATCGCCCAGCCCCACAAATCGCAGCACCGGTCGATCGCGCAGCCCCACAAATCGCAGCACCGGTCGATCGCCCCGCACCAACCCAAATCCCAGCAGCCGATTCAGCACCGCAGCAGACCAAAATCTACCAATTCCCCATTCCCCAAACCCCCGAACCCAAACCGGGCGTCAAACTCGAACTCGTCCTCGATCGAGAAACCTTCGTCACCCAACTCGGTCGCCCCTTAATCATTTCCGGCCAAATCGACATTCCCCAACACCCCCAACAAAGCAGAAAAACAGCAACTCTCATCCCCGAATCCGAAGCGATAGAACTCAAACAACTCATCGGTTCAGCACAACTGCAAATTTACCTGCGCGACCCCCAAACCTCAAAAATTCTGGCAGAAATCCAGCAGCCGATGCCAGAACAAGTTCCCCCCTGCATCTTTGCCTGCGTCACCTACATTCCAACCGAGTGCAAAAGCCGCCTAATTTTAGGAGAAGCAATTCTCAGCAGCGGTGGCGTCACCCTAGCCACCAAACTATTCACAATTACAGCCCGTTTAGAGCACCTTCTACAGGAAATTAAAGACAATTTCATCGAAGAAAAGCATCAAGCCGAACCCTCCCCAACAGCCTCAAAACCGTCGGGAAGCGCCAAAAATATATCCTTCCTCCAGCTAGTAGAAAAATCCTTAGACCCTCCATCCCCCGCCGAAGTCCCAACCACGGAAGCCTTACCCCCTCTACTGGCTTCGCGTCACACCCCAAGTGGAGGCGGTCTAGAATTGCCCGCATTCGGTAACAAACTGCCCGACAGCAGCCGATCGCCATTGCTGTCGGAAATCTCCAATTCGCCTCGAACGGTCGCAGAGTCGATCGACTCACAAGCCAAAGCCTCAGACCTGCCAACTTCCCCTAAAACAGCGGAAATCGGGGCGATCGACCAAAAACCAGAAAACAGCCCCGAATTAGAAAAAACAGCCCCAGAAACTCCGCCAGCACCCACAAAAAAGGCATTTCAAACCTTAAACGTCGAAAGTCGATTTTGGTCGCGACTGAGTTCCTTAGCCAGCAACGGCGAATCCCCCGACTGGCTCAAAGCAACCACCCTGTCACCAACTCCAACAGCCGTCGCAAATAGCAGCGACGAAATTGCTGTTGTGGAAGAAAACAGCCCAACCCAGCAGCAACCCGAAACCAGCGAAACCAATTCCGATCCCAAATCCACTAGCCCGGAAGCCAGAGAATTTGTGGTTTTTGACGAACCCCCGCAACCGAAAAAAGTTGCTAAAAAAACCACAACTGTCGCAGAAGAAGTAACTCCCCCGACTCCCTACGTTTTGCCCGAAGACGAGTTAGTACCGATGCCGATTTTGGAATTGCCGCGGGCCGAAATCCTTGCCGGCGGGCCCGTAAAAGTGCAAGTGCAACTGCCGGAATTAATGCCCCGGATTTATGTGAAAGTTTGGGTGTACGATCGACAAACCTACCTGATTCTCGACGGGCCGCGCTGGATTACCGAATTTAAATCTAACGGGTTGGGAAACGTTCGAGCAAGTGTCGAGTTAGAGATTCCCTACGGCTGCATGGAAGTCGAATTTGAGGCGATCGCCGTCGAAATGCAAACTCAGCGGGAAAGTCACAAAGTAAGCGTTCACCGCCAAGTTTTACCCCCACCCGGGCCAACTTTACCCCTGGATGGGTAAGCCCAAATCCGCGTGTATCCCCGTTCATCCGCTGACATCTGCGGTAAAAAAAAAGCCTCTTGACCAAAGACTATTAAAAAAATCTGGATGGGGTGGCGAGAAATCGACGAATATTCCCGGTTTCTCGCCCGCGCGCCCCAGTCCTAATCTACTTACCAGTCAACTGCCGAAACTTCTTCTTAAACTTATTCTTATACACGTAGATCGATCGCTGTAAATCCTCAACTTGCAGCGACATCTCGGCAGCCAAACCCGTGCGGTTCCAAACATCCTCTTCACACTTGCGGCGACAAAAATTCATCGGTTCCGAGTAAACTTTCCCCGTAGATAAAGTCGGCTTCAGCCCGCACCAGTGAATCACCGTGGCCTGAGTGCGATCGCCCGCAGGCCCGCTTGACTCAACCGGAAACCGCTTTCTCAGCAAATCCTGGTCAAAATCGGGCACCAACAACTGCATATCCACATTCTGCACCCGCAGTTTGCCCTCTTGAGCAGCGCGGAAGACCATCAGGTTAAAAAAGCCCATGTCTCCATACTTAAATATCTCTGGATGTTCATCCTTAAAATCCAGAATCTTTCTATACTCCTCTAAGCTGAAAACACCTCGCTTCCCAAAGAATGTCCCTGGACAGACATAGCGAGAGCGATAGTCTTGCCAACGAAAATCTGGAAAATACTTTTCGACTCCCGGAATGTCAAAGAAAAATTCCGTGACATCCGCATCCGAGTAATGGTGACAAGGCTGGTCAATAATAAAGTCGAAGTCTTGAAAATTAGCCAATTTGAGGACATCTCCCCAAACAATTGTATCTGCATCCATCACGAGAAAATTTTGCCAAGGACTTTCCCAAAAGGGAATCATATGACTTTTTCCCCAACCAAAGCTTCTTTTTCTCAGAAGTGGCTCAGAGACGCTATTGTGATTAATGACGCGCACTCCGTAAACTTTTTCTAGGGGAACCACGGAAAACGTACCGTCAATCAACAGGCAGATGGGAACATCTCCCAGGAAATATCGGATGCTAGCACAGCAACCCTTTGCCAACAAATAATCTTGGTCGCAGCAAGCAATAATAACACCAAAATCTTCCAGAAAACCTCACTTTTTCACTAATACCAGTTACCCAAAATAATCCAAGTGTAGGCAAGCTCCCAACCTTTATGTCATCAGTTACTCCCAATTCTTTAAGCGAAAATGGTATAACTTGCTTACCCCCAGCGTTTGGGTTTTTTGTTCTGACAGCAGCTCTATTTTCGAGTTCTGCATTTTCGCCAGCTTAGCACTAAACTCCTGCGATCGTCCGTAGGCAAAAACATCGTTAAAACCTCTAGGAATCATGGATATAGTGGTCAGTCAACCCACTGAGCTTTCCTGGCGCCAACAGCGGGTCAAGCACCACCCGTTACAGCCGCACTCAAACAACAAAAAAGTTGTGTTAAAATAGCGGGAAATTAAACCCGCTGACGCTTAGTCTCAAAAATGGCGATCGCCCTGGCAAGTCTCGACGGCAGCGGGCATCAAAAAACCAACATTGGTCAAGCCTGAACTTTGGTTTGGATCGGGTAAATCTACCAGCCTTTAGGTCTCAGTTCCCCACTCATGGCGGGAAAATAGCCCCTGCCGGGTCGCGAGGTTTAAAGTTAGGTTAAAAAGCTTGACATTATAGGATATAAAGCTGTATAAGGGATGCGACAAGCAGCCACAATCCTACCTATAACTGTCTGTTAAGTCTGGCGTAACCGAGGACTCGGGGCAGTTGTCAGTTAGAGGCAGATTGTGGTCGAACCCGTAGAACCAGTTGTCGATCGCCCGCAGAGCAACTCAAGCAAGTCGGGCGATCGAGAGATGAAATTAGCACGTGATGGTATAATCAACTGTAATGTAATGTGGGCTTGACCTGAATTGATGCCTGGGCGGTATAAGGGCTCAGCCCCCTACGTTCAAGCAGAAGTAGACACGCCTACTGTGAATCAACAGTGAATCAACAGTTATGGATAGGTTCTATTTTGGCAGTTATTGTCAACAGGCAAGCAACCACAAAAATTAGCAGTTGGGAATTGCTGCTCGTCGAGTTGAATAGAGTGTGAAGGTGTGAGGAAAATGAACAGAACTTTTTGGAATTTACTGCTAGTATCCCCGGCAATTCTGGGGCTATCATCAGTCATGAGTGCCACTGCGATCGCCGCTGAAGCGACCGCAACCGCTGAAGCCAACCAGCTAGCTACAGCTCAGTCATCTGAGTCAAAAATTGCAGAAATAGTTGGAGAAATAGTTGCAGAACCAGTTGCAGCAGCCCCTGCTGCTCCAGAAAAGCTGGCTTTAAACAGCAGTGTCGAAGCGGCCCAAACCCCGGTCGTCAACGAAGCAGACGCTGAAAAACTCGCCTCAATCGAACCAGAAACCAGCGAAGCAGCACTGCAAACAACACCGCAAACAACACTGCAAACAACAGGGAGCGACATCGAGTTAGCAGCCCCAAGCGCTCCGACCAGCGCCGCAGCAGCGACTGAACCCCTAGCAGCAGCAGGTACAGCCGAATCCTCGCCCCAAGCATCAGACTTGGCAGTGCAAATCAGCCCGACAGACACCGCTGGGAAAATTGAAGTGCCAGCAGTCGCCAGCACCCCAGCTACTACCTCAGCTACTACCCCAGCTACTACCCCAGCTACTAAGGTAGAAATTGCTCAGACAGCGCCCGCCGGAATGGGTGGCCCCATCGTCCCTGTGGCTCCCCAAGCGCTGCCGGCCCAACCATCCGGAACCATGTCCCAGGTGACATCAGTCACTCAGCTTTCTGACGTGCGACCGACAGATTGGGCATTCCAAGCCCTGCAATCCCTAGTCGAACGCTACAGTTGTATCGTAGGTTATCCCGACGGCACCTACCGCGGCAACCGCGCCCTGACTCGCTACGAATTTGCAGCCGGCGTCAACGCTTGCTTAGACCAGATAACCCAGCTAATTGGGTCAACAGGTAACTTAGTTACCAAAGATGACTTAGCCATCCTGCAACGCCTGCAAGAAGAATTTGCAGCCGAACTCGCTACCCTGCGCGGACGAGTAGACGGCCTAGAAGCTCGCACCGCAGAACTCGAAGCCAACCAGTTCTCCACCACCACCAAACTGGCTGGAGAAGCCATTTTTGCCGTCAGCGACACCTTCGTCGGAGATGGTATCCGCCTTGAGGACGATAGAACAGTCACCAACTTGGGCTACCGGGTGCGCTTGAACTTATTGACAAGCTTCACCGGTCGAGACTTGCTCAGAACCCGCTTGCAAGCAGTCAACGTCGCCAACTACGGAGCATCAACCGCTACGGGAACTAACATGGCTCGCTTGGCCTTTGACGGCCAGGAGGGTAGCCAATTCACACTAGACGAACTGTACTATCGTTTCCCGGTCGGTCCCGCTACAGTCTTTGTCGGTCCTAAAGGACTTGACCTGGATGAAATTGCAGACCCGGTAACACCCTTTAACTCTACGGGTACTGGTGCCATTTCCCGATTTGGAGTTCGTAACCCGGCTGTATTCCGCGGGCCGCAGGGAGCTGGCGCAAGTTTGACTTTCAACTTGGGCCCCCTCCGAGCTACTGGGGGCTATCTTGCCTCCGACGGCGATGCTCCCGACCCCGCAAACGGCAGGGGCGTTGCCGACGGTTCTTTCAGCGCTCTGGGTCAGATCGGCTTTTTTAGCAAACCGTTTGATTTGGCCTTCACTTACACCCACAAATACAATCGCGCAGGCGATGTTGGCATCATGGGCGGTACGGGCAGTGCCTTGGCTAACCGGCCCTTCGGTCAAGCAACCACTCAAGCAGATAACTATGGCGTGCAAGTTAACTTCAAACCCAGCCGTCGCTTTCAGCTTGGCGGTTGGTACGGTTATACGAAGGCTGAGCAACTGCGGGGGGGCGGCAATGACGCGACGATCCAGAATGGTGCTATCACTTTGGCCCTGGCAGATTTTGGCCGGCAAGGCAACCTCCTGGGTTTTGTCTTCGGTGTACCGCCAAAAGTTACTGAGAGTGATATCGCCAGAAACCGCAACACCTCTTATCACTTAGAGGGTTTCTATCGCTTCCAAGTCAATGACTTTGTGTCAGTGACACCGGGCGTTTACGTGATTTTGAATCCCGAACACAACAACAGAAACGACGATATCTGGGTCGGACTCCTGCGTACTACCTTTAGTTTCTAAGGTTCCCAAATATCTACTCACAGCTAAAAGCGGCAGGCGACTGCCGCTTTTATTTATTGGTCATCAGTGGATCGATTTTAGATTTTAGATTTTAGATCTTCAATTGTTAACAGTTAACAGTCAACAGTCAACAGTCAACAGTCAACAGTTCACAATTTATGAATTTTGGCGGCAAATCCCGAATACGGATGTGTAGCCGTGCAGAAATGTGCTGCCGCCGACGGGGCCGATTTCGCCGTTGCAGAAAAAGCCGCTCAGCGGGATGTTTTTGAGGTATCGACCGAACAGTCGAGAGTCAAAGTTCGACTGGCCGTAAAGCCCTTCGCCGCGCCCCAGACAAGAGAACATTAAGGCGCCGGCGCTGGATGTACCGCTGTACTCGGCGGCCCGCTGATAGCGATCGAGCAGCATTTCTAGGTCTTCTGCGGAGGTGCGCGCGTCCCGCAGGTGAAATTGGATGCGCTGTCCGGGACGGACTCGATCGCCGATCGCAATTGCTCCCACTTTCGGATCTACTCCCAACAGATTGCGGATTAAAAAGTCTCCCGGCTCTAATGTCAGCTTGAATTCATCGCTGACTAAGCCTACAAATAACGAATGCTGGGCTAATTCTCGGTCTTCTTCGCTCAAAGTTTGAACTAACTCTCGCAAAGCCTCTAAGGGCGATCGCTCGATGCCCCCGCTGCCGGTATCGTCGGTTTGTTCTTCGAGTTTCAGCAAAATATTGCGTTCTCCTTCCGTCACCCGATAAGGATGCCCGATCGGCCTGCAGCCTTGAGCTACGATCGTTTCCAAAACTATATTGCCGCTCAAAGCTACCCCAACCGTCCCTTCTCGGTAAAGCTGATAGTCGCAAAACAGCGCCGCGCCCCTGCCCGCACCGTCCCCCCCGGCGAGCCCCCCTACCTTCGCCGCACCCGGATAGGCATAATCTAGCCCTTGCAGCAAATCGTTAATTTTTGCCGAAAAGGGGTCCGCCAAGATGATGAACTGCGGTTCTTCCTGGGCCGGCACGCCCAAGAGATCCACCCAAGTATCCGGGGGGCTGTCTAAGTCCGGCAGTTCTTCTGCACCGACGTGAAAAGTTCTGACATTCACTCCGGGCAAGCGCGCCAGACTCAGGCTGACTGCGGGAGATCCCTCGACTTCTTCGGTGAGGCCGCCCCGGTTCGTGCCGATGACTCCTCCCCCGCCGCAGCCCAGGATCGCGGGCACTGGCAGCAGTTCTCGGAGTAAAGGCATCAGCCGAGAATACTCGCTGGCAAAGGCAGACGAGATAAATATCAGCGCTAAATCGGCCGGGCCTTCTAGGTCGCGATCGGCTTGTTCTATAACTTCTTTGAGGGCGGATTCCAAAGACGGACGGGTTGATAAGGCGCTGACCCATTGCATTTGGTTTTGGCTGTACATAAGGCAAACTTCTCTATAAAACTATCTCTATACATTAGGCTAACCGGAACTTGCCGCTGGGGGGACGGTATTCTTGGGCGATCGATTCCCCCTCGATCGCCGTTCTTGTGTTAACATAAGTTAACATGAGAGTCCCCTTAATTTGTTAAGTGTGAAATGCCGTGTTCAGCTAAATCTTAAAAGATAAAGCTTAATACAGTTTGACACACCAACCTCGTGTAATGTTTTCATCAAAAGTAAGGTTGGCTCGACCTACATTGATGCCTGTGGACTAGAACCCGCCTACGGGCTAGTAAAGCAGGGAGTAGAGACGGCTACTGCATCATACTTATGGATGGTTTCTATCTGGGCTGCTGCAACAGCAGCGCATCTCAAGCTATTATTAGCTGGGGTCGCCATACCGAAACAGCAAATCCAACCCAAACAAACATCCAAAAAGAAAACCTTTCTTACTTAATAAGGTGACAGTCAACGACTCAACACTCAAGTGACTGGGCTTCTGGCCTAAAACTTCAGTTTTACTTGACCAGCCTAAGACTCTAGAGGTCTCAGTTTTTTGAGTGATGACACCAAGCGGCTGCTTAGCTAGTCCCTTGCTCTGTCGTTAACGGTTAAACATCTTTATTTGGGTTAAGGATGTGCCGTTAGCCGAACAAGCTCACTAAACCCAGGGGCGTGCTAACATTACCTAGAAATAGGTCGGGGACCACCATATTCTCCTACACATTCATACCAACAAGCTTTATGACAACAACACCCGCAGGCAACATCCAAGAAAAAATTGAAGAAGAACTAGAAAGCGCTCGTACCGTCTGTGACCTCAAGGGCGCCACTTCCGGGGAATGCGCGGCGGCGTGGGACGCAGTTGAAGAACTGCAAGCAGAAGCTTCCCACCAAAAGCAAGTCAAACCTAAGAATTCTTTTGAAAAATTTTGCGACGACAATCCTGACGCTGCTGAGTGCCGCATCTACGAGGAATAAACGAGCCATTTAGCTCTATTCCTTCCCTCCCGCGCCGAAATCTAACTTTTGGCGCGGGAGAATTTTATTTTAGGGGTTGAGCCTTGAAATAGTGGCGAGATTTGCCCTCTATCCCAATACGGTTAAAATCAGCCAGCTTCTCCCCACTCCCCGAACCAAGGGGGACAATAATTCGCTCTGGCGCGCCTTGGTTCGGGGGATGGGAAGGCGAGATTTGAGGAATAAACAGTTTTAATCCAAGCATATTGCCGTCTATCGCGTCTCAAGTACCCTTCAAAGCGTGCCAAGTACCTTAGAAAAAATAGCAGTAACTAAAACATTAAGACCATGTTTAGGTTGCTGATTTTTTAGCATTTTTGTAGTAAAATTTGTCACAAATAAGTGAGTATATTTTCCCAAAGATGTTGAGTCTTTTATTGGCAGCCACCGGGCCTTGGTTTCAACCGCTAGTCTGGATGGATTACCGGTTGTCTGTGTTATTAACAATTTCGATCCCGCTGGTAGTGCTGATTTGGGCTGTTGTGGCAAAAGCTGACGCGATCGTCCGTTTGTCGATTATTTATTGGCGGGTGGCGAGTTTGCTGGCAATTACACTTTACCTGATGATGGCTGCGCTGCCTGTGAGCTTTGTATCGTCGGTGATTGGGAGGGCTTTGATTCCTGCTAGTCTGTGGTTTTGGGAGGATTTAAACGAAGAAATTGCCGATCGACCGCAGTCGCCCCTGAAATTGGCTTTTACAGCTTGGCGGTGGGCGATTACTGTTTACAGCGGTTTGGGCGCTCTAGCTCAACTTCCCTTCTTAAGCTGTGCTTTTAAATCGCAAATTGAGGTAATTGACGAACCTTTTTGCCGCATTTGGTTAGACCCACCTTGGCTCTATAAACAAATGTTTCACCCTACGGCAACCCCTCAATTTTTGGGATTGTTGGGTCTGATAGGTTTAGTAATCTATGTAATTTACTTGTCATACTTTGTGCTTATTAGACTAGGAAAACAGGGGAGGTCAGCTACCGGAAATTAAGTTAATTTTAAGTAGGTATTTGCCTCCTAAATAGCAGCTAAAGTCTTCAACAAAACACTCAAAAATCCCAAGAAAAAGAACCGGGCGCATATACGAAAGAATGGAACTAACAGCAGAGTAGCTGACGTGACGCCGCCCAAAAACGGATACAAGCCGCCGACTCATGTCGTGGAGATATAAAAATTTTAGACTAAGGTTCAAGCTTCCAAATTCATCTGTGGAAGAAATCTAAAATCTAAAATCTAAAATCTAAAATCGACTGACAGCAATGTTATTGGGAAAGACTGTGATGGATAGCAAACAAGCCTACTTACAGTGCTTAGAAAGGCTGATTTGGGCGATCGATCGCCTGGAAGCAAAAGTCGAACCAAGTGAAGTCGCTCGGATTGCCGAACTGATTGTTCAGCCGATGATGGGGCCCTGGCGGTTTTTTCACACTCCCGAACATATTTTTGAGGTGGGGGGAGATGAAGACGCGATCGAGGTTTTGGCAGCTTTATTTCACGATACCGTCTACGTGCAAGTCGATCGCAGCATTAACTTTAACGTCAGCTACTACATCACTCCTGTTGCAAAAGAGGTTAACAAACAACTACAAATTCGGGATAAATCTGAACTGTCTGCGGATGCTACCTTCGAGATGGTAATGCTGGTATTCAATTTTGAACCGGGCGAAGTCCTCAATCCTTTCGCCGGACAAAACGAATTTCTCAGCGCTGTGGTAGCAGCAAAAGCTTTAGAACCATTTCTCAAACGCGAGCAATTGCTTCAAATTGCAGGCTGCATTGAAGCAACAATTCCTTTTCGCGTCGCCGATGCGGGAGTAACGGTAAGCCAGCGCCTTTATGAGCGCTTGCAAGCAATAAATAGCCTGTTTAACCTCAGTTTAACGGACGAGGAAATGCGGGAAACGGTCAAAAAAGCTGTGCGAATCTCTAACCGGGATGTGATGAGTTTTGCTCACCATAGTTCAGCCCATTTTTTGGCAAATACCTGGAATTTACTGCCGGAAACCAATCACAATCTCATCTGCTGGGGTTTTTACACGGTTCGCGACTACCGAGTTGCTTTGCTCAAGATGGAAGGTTTTCTGAATTATCTCAAACCAGAGATGATTTTCCGGCAGTTTGAGGGATATCCAGACGATCGCACCTATCAGCGCTGGGAAACTACTGCTAAGTACAATCTCGAAATTGCGAAGCTTTATTTGGGGTGCAAACTGGCTGCCCTAGCCCTGCTAGAAGCTCTTTCTTCGGATTTGGGGATTGAGGTTTCTCTGGCGATGATGATGGGAGCAATTCCCGATCAAGCTGCTAACTGCGTGCGCCTGGAAAGCTTTTTTCCCGAAATAGAGAAACCTTACAAACCTAAAATTGGTTTAGAAAAAGAAGTATTAAATTTATTAGAAAATGGGCGGGCTAAAAGCACTTCTAATACCGATTTGGAGAGTTCGCCACTGACAACGTTTGTGGTGAAAATTGTTGGCTTTGACGAAATGCGCTATCAGTGCGATCGAGCTAAGGAATTTTTTCGAGAAAATCTCAACGCCGACGAGTTTATTTCCGATTTTAACCCGATAGTTACAGAAATTGTCATTGATTCAATTCTCAAGTTGTTTGACAGCCGGAAATCTACTATCTACCGCTACTACGATATCACTTCTAAGTTAAAGTCGCAACCCCAGACTAATTTTCCCGATCGCCCTTTTCGCTCACATGGTTAACTAGCTTTAAATACAGTATTTTTGCCTCCTCTATAGAAAAAACCCTTACTCAGCTTATACAACAGTGGAGCGATTACACCGTGACAGGATTGATTGCCTAGCCAACCTACGTCAATCTGGCTATCCATCCCGACACCAACAGCCCTACAGGTATGGTGTGGGGCTTCCGGCAAAGATGCTAAAAGTTGATAAAAAATGGAAATTCGCTGCAATTTGCCTTTGACAATTACTTTGTACAAAACGGATTTGATAGCTGGCTGTCACTCATCTGAGCTACCCCAGATAAGCGTCACTATAAAAAGCGACTGTTAAAGCACTTCCCCCCACAGCTACAACTGGGGAATAGCAAGTTCAAACGACTTGCAAACCACTAATCGCCAATCAAACCATGCAAACCACAAATTCAATTTACGCTCAATTGCCTCTTTGCTCTTCACTGCCCACGCTGAAACGAAATAATAGCACCACTGCCAATCAAAACGTCCGCTATCTCCAACAATCCTTAGTTGAAAACGGATATCCCGTCGGAACTGATGGATTCTTCGGCCCAAAAACCGAACAAGCAGTCATCAGATTTCAAAAGGAA
Organism: Microcoleus sp. B3-D2; assembly: GCF_036705345.1. Taxonomy (NCBI): domain Bacteria; kingdom Bacillati; phylum Cyanobacteriota; class Cyanophyceae; order Oscillatoriales; family Microcoleaceae; genus Microcoleus; species Microcoleus sp. B3-D2. The sequence continues at coordinate 4,236 of NZ_JAUBUG010000025.1, read as the reverse complement.
AATCAGATTGCTGTTGATGGCATTGTCGGCCCTCAAACTTGGAGTCTATTAGGCGCTTGTTATACAGGTGAACCCGGATGTTAAATCCAAGTTAACTAATCCTAGGCGCACGGGTAGCAAGAAACTGGGTTTTTTCACAGCAATACTTCCTTTACACCCCCAGAAACGCTAAAAAACCTGGTGGTTGAGCGAAGCCGAAACCTCGTTTATGCGAGTAAAAAGTGCATCCAGGACTATTAATTAACATCTTTTCCGCACTTCTCTGCTTTTAAACAACTTGCAAACAACCAATGGAGAATCAAACCATGCAAACCCCAAACGCAATTCGCACTGAATTACCTTCCTGCCGTTATTTTCCCCTATTAAAGCGCAACGATGGCGTCACGCAAAATGAGGACGTTCGTTACCTTCAGCGACTCTTGAACGCCAGCGGATTTTCTTTAAATACTGATGGAGGATTCGGCCCGAAAACCCAACAAGCAGTCATCAATTTTCAAAAGCAGCAACAAATCGTTCCTGATGGCATTGTCGGCCCTAAAACGTGGAATAAATTGGGTGTTTGTACAACTATATTTTAAAGTTTGTGCAACCATCTGCTAAAGAGAGTAGGGCGTGCAGTGTGCGCCCTATTTCTCCGTCGAAGTTTCCACCCCAGACCACCCCTCCGGGGCTCCGTACATTCGATACTTGCGAGCTCGTTTGAAATACAGCATTGCTACCCGATCGTCTGGATTGATTTGTAAAATATTCTGAAATACTTTTTGGGCGGCAACAAATTTTTGCTCGTAGTAAAAATTTAGAGCTTCTTGAAAAACTTCCGCAGTTTGCTGCTTGAGTACAATGCTCTGCTCTGGTTCTGTATCGTAAATTTCAAACACCGACACAGCAGTTGTCTTTCCTTTCACCGTTACTCGATCGACAAATCTGTACTTATATTTTTCTGGATCGTCGAGCCGATCGATAATTGCACCGCTAACTAGAATGCCCGATCCGTAAACCTTAGTCAATCCTTCCAAACGAGACGCGAGATTCACCGCATCAGCAATCACCGTACTTTCCATCCGTTCTCGTTCGCCAATGGTACCCAACATCAAATTGCCCGCGTGCAAACCAACGCCGATCGCGATCGGAAACAAGCCATTTTTTTCTCGCTGCTGGTTATAGAGATTTACTTCTTTCTGCATATCAATTGCTGCTCGCACACCATCCTCTGGAGAGGTAGGAAACAGTGCCATGACTGCATCACCAATGTATTTGTCAATAAACCCGTTATTTTTCCTGATTGCAGGGCTAACCCTTCCCAAGTAAGTATTAATAAATGCAAAATTTTCATCCGGTGTCATATTTTCCGAAAGCGCCGTAAACGAGCGAATATCAGCAAACAGCACTGTCATATCTCTTTCCTGATGTTCGCCTAATTTTACTTCAATAATACTCGGCTTTTCCAGCAAGTTTAGAAAATCGTGCGGCACAAACCTGCCGTAGGCTGCATTCAGTTTTGCTAGGCGAATTTGCGTGTTAATTCTCGCCAACAATTCCTTTTTGATAAAAGGTTTAGTTACATAATCATTTGCTTCTAAGTTAAAAGCTTCTACCAAGTCGGTAGTTAGATTTTTAGCCGTCAGCATCAGTATCGGCAGTTCTAAAGGCGAGTATTTTTTGCGGACTTCTCGACATACTTCATAACCCGTCATCTGCGGCATCATTACATCGAGTAAAATTAAGTCCGGCTTAAATCCTGATTCAATTAGATTTAAAGCTTCTAAGCCGTTGCTCGCTTGAGTAATCTTGTAGTTTTCTACAGAAAGACTGTTGATGATGACATGAATATTAATCGGCTCATCATCAACTACCAAAATTTTTAATTTTTCACTTTCTAGCAAGTCGCTATTGTCTGATAGCTGAGAATTTATTATAGAGGATTTGCCCGCAAATGCAGGATTAATTAAAATGGGAGAACCCTCGGTTAAACGCGGCTGTATGCTACTAAATTCCGGCTGACTCTCAGATACGGGCAAAGTAAAGGTGAATTGGGAACCGACGCCTACAGTTGAAGATACCGAAATTTTACCTCCGTGCAATTCCACTAATTGCTTGGCAACAGTTAACCCTAAACCCGTGCCGCCATATTCTCTAGCAGTGGAACCGTCAGCTTGTTCAAAGGATTCAAAAATTCGCTCTAATTTATCTTCGGGGATGCCAATACCGGTGTCAGATACACTAATGGCTAATTGGGAATTAAGGGGTGATTGTGCGTTGCCCGTTACTAATTCTGCGGAAATTTCTACTCGACCACTTTCGGTAAATTTAATCGCATTGCCGATTAAGTTGTAAAGTATTTGCTGCAACCGATTCTCGTCGGCTGCTAGTGGCGGCAATTCAGGAGCGACTGAGTTAATCAACTGCAAGTTTTTTTTGCCTACTAATGGCTGAGACAAAGTGATAATTACAGAGACTATTTCTCGAATCCCGACGGACTTAATTTGTAGTTCTATAGTTTTGTGTTTGAGCTGCGAAAAATCCAGAAGATCGTTAATTAAAGAAGACAATCTTTTGCCCGATGATGAAATCAAAGCTAAGTTAAAATTTGTGGATTCTGGCAGTTGTCCGGTAGCACCGTCTATTAAAGATTCTGCAATTCCAATAATGCCGTTGAGGGGAGTGCGGAGTTCGTGGGAAGTATTGGCTAAGAATTCGTCTTTCAGTTTGTCTAGTCGCTGCAATTCGGTATTTTTAGTTTCTAAGGCAGTAAAAGATGTTTGCAGTTGTGCTGCCATGCTGTTAAAAGCAGCGGCAAGTACGCCCAACTCGTCGGAGCGATCGAGCTTTACAGTTTGGTCAAATTGTCCTTCAGATAAAGCTATTGCTGCATTTTTTAATTTTATAAGAGGTTTGATAATCCAGCGAGAAGTGAGAATTCCTAACACACTTGCCATGCCCAAAGCTGCCAGACATAGTAACACTGTAGTTCGGTTGCCCGCATTAATTTGTTCCATAAAGTCGGCTTCTGGAACGACAACGACAATCAGCAAATCTAAACCCTTGTCGTCTTGGAAGGGCAGGACTTTTAAAAATTGCTGCTTCCCCTTTATTTCAAAATTGAGTTGCTGCGATTTTGTGATTCTCTGCAAGTTTTGAAAGTGACTTTCTAAATATTTAGCTGTAGTTTGCGTTACTGCATCGCTGCTTTCTGTAACTTTAAAAACTTCTTTTTTACCGTTTTGGCTGCGGAAAGGTTTTTCGGGTGTGGAAGTTGCCAGCAGCGTGCCATTTCTTTCGATAATAAAAGTTTGACCGGATTTACCTATTTTGAGGCTGTTTAAAAATTGACCGATACTGTCGAGACGCAACGCAGCAATTAATACTCCTTCTAGCTGTTTCTGGCTGTTGTAAACTGGTTGCAGCGCGCTGAGAATCAATGTGGGTTCTAGGAAGGATATATAAACTGAACTCCAAGTTGGTTTGGCTTCTAGAGCCGCATAGGTGTAGGAAGGGTGCTGTCGGATGTCGAAGTTTTTAACGGAGGCGGCTACTGTAGTGCGATCGCCCGTATCATTAGTATTGTAAGAATAAAAATCAAAATTTGTAGACGGGCCCGATGCGTTAATCAATAAAGTGCCGTTAGACATCTTTTCGCCAGTGCGATATTCTCCATCTTGATTAGCGATCGACGTAAAATTGATATAAGGATATAATTGCACTTGCCGCCACAGATATTTTTCCCAAGCTGACAAGTCTTTCATGTTCACAAAACCCAGTTTCACTGCATCCAGCTTGCTTTGATTGATTTGGTGCGGAGTTTGCAGATAAGTTCTCAAATTTTGCTCGATGCGATTGCTCACCTCGCCCATCAACTGATCCGCAAGGTCATTTACTGCTCTTTGAGAGTTCCTAAATGATAAATACCCCACAATACCCACCGCTGCAAATACTTGCAAGACAAACGGAACTATGAGTACGGTTTGCAACGTTGCTTTTCTTGAAAGTTTTGCCACTAAGTGCTTGAGAGAAAGAGTGGACATAACATTAATTTAGGTTGAAAAACCCAGTTAATACTTGGAGCGAAGGCTGAGCGCTGGTAAAGATTATAAACCATTTTGTACTTAAACACAACTTACGCAAGGAAGACCCGATCTAGTTTCTACAATCCTTAATCTTATATAGCCTTTCTCAGAAAGATGAGGTATGATGTAACTGACTTGAACGAAGTGAAAAATATAGAACCCGAAAATGTCA
>NZ_JAUBUG010000024.1:0-81492 GCF_036705345.1 Microcoleus sp. B3-D2 | reverse complement strand
GGATTTTAAAATCCCAAAAGCCTTTCGACCCCAATTATTTGACTGCTACCCCTTGACAGGTCAAGACAGTATCTACAGGTTTTCTTGAAGATTTTACCAAGAATTTGACCTTCTATGTAGGGGGGTTCACGCCTGATACTTACAACCCATCGACAAACGATCAAAACCCCCTCCCACCTCACTATAAACTGCCGGCTTGTATAGATTTTGGTTAAATACGCCTCTATAATATGTTATGGTTTTTTCGGGCAGTTCTACTTAACTAAAAGTATATGAAAATTGTTTTTTTTGGCACTCCCGACTTTGCTGTTCCTACTTTATCCAGTTTGCTAAGTCACCCAGAATTTGAGGTTGTGGGTGTGGTGACTCAGCCGGACAAACGCCGGGGAAGAGGGAATCAATTGATGCCTTCACCTGTAAAAGATGTGGCTTTAAATCACAGTCTCCCGGTTTGGCAGCCGCGCCGAATTAAGAAGGATGCGGAAACGCTTGCTAAGTTGCGGGAATCGGAAGCTGATGTTTTTGTGGTGGTAGCTTACGGTCAAATTCTTTCTCAAGAAATTCTGGATATTCCTAGTTTGGCTTGCGTTAACGTTCACGGTTCTATTTTGCCGAAATATCGCGGTGCGGCACCGATTCAGCGCTGTCTTTTTGACGGGGAAAAGACAACAGGAATTACTACTATGCTGATGGATGCTGGGATGGATACTGGGGCGATGCTGTTGAAGGCTTTTGCTGGTATTTCGCTGTTGGATAATGCTGATTCTTTGGGGGATAGGTTGGCGGAAGTTGGGGCGGATTTGTTGGTGGAAACTTTGGTGAAATTGAGGGATGGGAAGGTTGAAGCTGTTGTTCAAGATGATGCTGAGGCGACTTATGCGCCGATGATTAAGAATGGAGATTATGTGCTGGATTGGTCGAAAAGTGCGATCGACCTTCACAATCAAGTTAGGGGCTTTTTCCCGGATTGCACGACTACTTTTCGCGGCAATTCTCTGAAGGTGATAGCTACTGTGCCCGTCGGGCCGGAATATTGGCTGCAAATGCCAGCGGATTTGAGAGTTTTGGAACGCGATTGGCCTGTTTTAGCCCAGTTGTCGGGCGCAAATGGGGAAGTTGTCAAGGTTGTGAAGGGCTTGGGGGCGATCGTCCAAACCGGCGATGGTTTATTATTGTTGCGGGAGGTGCAGTTGGCGGGGAAAAAGGTGCAGTCTGGGGTGGATTTTGCCAACGGAACCCGGTTGGCGGCGGGCGAGATTTTTGGGAGTTAAATAGTATATTTAGGGCGGGAAAGATACCCACCCTACAATATTTGGCAGCAAAATTATCCTGTAATTAGATGCGCGATTGTTGACTTAAAATTCCACCAAAACTTCCTCCGTATTGCCCAACAAACCTTGTGCCGCCTCTAACATACTCTCAGCAACATCTTTCAAATCTTCGCGACTTGCCAGATAAGTTTTCAAAGCTTCTAACGGTTCTATACTATTATTAGCATTCAATTCGGGCAACCGCGGCCTTGCTAACTGACTGACTAATTCCGGTTGAATGGTGTAGCTGTGCGCTGCGCCGAGAAGTGCGTGCAATTCTCCGTTATCAATGAGATCTAATTGTTCCGATCGCAATTGGTAAATTAATCTCACAACCGCGTCTTGGATTTCCTTCTTGCCAATAGCTTTAACTAACTCGGCTTGCGGGTTTTCAGATTCGGAAACATTTACTTTAATAGTCTGAAACACCCGCACTGGCAAAGTGCAAAATTCCCACTCAGCTTTTCCCCGTTCCAAATTAACTAACACAAAACCTTTATCTTCTTTCTCTTCGCTAAAATCAACTCGTTCGATACTTCCCGGATAAATTACGGGCGGATTATTGGAAGCATTGAGATTTTGATGTTTGTGTACGTGGCCGAGAGCAACATAATCAAAACAAGGGCGAGTTAGCATGGAAACGGGAATGTTAAAACCTTTGCCAACTGCTAAAAAACGTTCGGCGCCCAGACTGGCTTTATCTGCCATTAAGTGCGCTAAAAGTACGGTTGGTATCTCGGGGTTGAGGCGGCGAATTTCGCCTTCCATTGCGATCGTCAGCTTTTCGGTTAATAATTGGTTAACATCGCCCATAGACAGGCTTTCAGTCTCGGAACGTGTCATTAAGGTCGATCGAGTCAACCAAGGTAATGTTACCACCTGTACGGGCCCGCTGCGGGTTTGAATCAGGTGAGTGTCCAGGCGATCGCCTACAATAAACTTAGGTATCCCCAAAGTCCGGTAAATCCCCAAACTCGCGCCACCTTGTCCCTGAGAATGTTGGTCGTGATTTCCTACTAGCAAAACCGTCGGAATTTGTGCGTCAACCAAGCGGCTGAATTGGCGAGCAAAAGCCTCTTTCACAAACGGTGGAGGCGTCGAATCCGGGAAAGCATCGCCGCCGAATATAACTAAATCTACGGGTTCAGAAATTGCTCTATCCATACATTTGCTCAGCGTCGCCGCGAAGTCTTCCAGCCGCGTATTTAAACCGGTTTCTGGATTAATCCGGCCGTGAGAAAAGCCGCTGCCCATGTGAATGTCTGAAAGGTGTAAGATTTTAATCATTGTTTTTTCTATTTGTTAGTTATCGTTTCGGTTCCTAGTGAGGACTTCAGTCCTCAGAAGAAGGATTTGCATTCCTGACTGCGAACCAAAGAAAGTTTTTTTTCATACATCACAATATGATGCCGGGTACTTTTTGATAAACTTGTGCGATCGGGCAGCGAAAATCTATACTCATTAACTCTAACTCATCTCCTTGTCGGTAAGTCTGAGAAACCCAATTTCCCTCAGCATTGAGTCGAAAACACTCTATTTTGATTTCTGATTGAGTTATGAGCACGTATTCCTGCAAACTCCGAGAAGTTTGGTAATCTGCAAATTTATCACCTCTGTCAAAAGCTGCCGTTGAGGGCGACAAGACCTCAACTACTAAAGATGGATATAAAATGAAATCTTCAGGAGTTGAGGTATCTCTTTCGTCGCAAGTCACCGCTACGTCAGGATAGTAATAGCAATTTGCCTCTTCCAGTCGGACTTTTATATCTGATGATAAAACTAAGCAGTCGGTGTTATCTAAGTGATTTCCCAGTCGCCTTACTAAGTTGCTAGCAATAATAATGTGAGGCTTTTTTGCCCCTGTCATTGCATAAACGTGTCCGCGTCTGTATTCGTGTTTTATCGGGCTTACTCGCTCGCCTTCTAGGTACTCTTCTGGAGAAATGTAGAAATTATTTTTGCTGATAACCATTAATTTTTACTCCGCTGATTTTATCTGATACTATGTGTGGGAACTCAAATATTCGGGGGAAGGAAACGGCAGTGCCGTTTCCCTACAAATTTAACAAAACTCCAGAAATCGGGCGTGCCACAGTTTGCCACTTTCTGTCAAACCCTGCGATCGCACTTTAATTTTGACACTTTTGGGGTTAGCCTCGTAGAGTCGGGCAATTTCCTGCATTTCCTCCCCGCTAAACCCGGTTCCCACGGTTCCTACGGGGACTAATTTGCCATCAATTTCTTGCGCTACTTTGACGGCACTAAACGGCCGCCCCGCAACTTTTGTCGCCGTCAAACCCACAATAAACAAATCGTGTTCTTGACAGTATTTAGTCCTCACCATCGGGAATTTCTTAACATCTTTGCCGCCGACATACAGGCATTTGTGCAACACCCAAACTTCGCCTTCTTTATTTTCAGATTCCTGCTGATTTGCCAGGACGAGTTTTTCGGCGGTGGTGCGAAAGGTCGGTACAACTTCAAAGGCTGGGGATAAATTTGCCAGCATTTCGCCAACTTCAACTCCCGCTGCAATCCGTTCGGATTCTGCCACGGTAGTTAAATCATTGCCTTTGAAAAACAAACTTTTAAAAATAGCATAAATTGCGCTGGGCTGGATTGTGGGAAAACCGCTTTCAATATTAACAGTAGCAGCTTGCGCCCCCGTGCGGTGTTCGCTACCCGTACAGCTTTTGTAATACAGTTCGCCGTCTAAAACAAAGGTGCCAATTTTAGCGGCTGTGTCGATTAATGTGCGATCGATCTCAACCGAGGCCTGTTGCCGCAGGTTAGTCGATCGCGATTGGTAGTATACTTTATCTGGCGTCGCAATGACCACTACTCGATTGCCGTCGCGCTTTGGCTGTCCCCAATAATCGGGGTTTTCTATGTAATAAGAACGTTCACTCGGCGCGTCCACCGGCTGCATCGTGACAATCCTTCCCGGCTGCAAATGCGGTGGTAATTCGGGAACAATCGGATTGTAAACAGTCTCTATTTTGGCAGGCGTCGTTGATTTTGCAGCAGGAGCAAGATTGGTGCTAGATTGGTTTAGAGGATTCAGGGCGATCGGCTTTTCTCCGGTTTCCAATTCAAAGGCTCTTTTCCAAAATCCGATCGCCATTTCCGGGTATCCTTCCGATTCCGCGCACAGTGCAAAACCGATAACTTTTGCCGTACCGATGCCGCGGCCATAATCAGATAAATATTGTACGGCCCCCGCTTCACCCATCAAGTGCAATTCCCGCTGAACAATGCGATTGTTCCAGCGTTCTCGAATGTCGGCGTTAATTTTTTTGGCGGCTTTTCGCTTTGCTTCTGCGTATTCGCTGTAGTCCATACTGCCTCCTTTCTGTAGGGCTATTTATATACTATACTCAGTATTGATTTATTAGTCAAGTTTAAGTTGACAATTAGGTGGTGGGAATAAATTTAACTCTTTCATTTGTGAACGAGATTTATTTTTTAACCGCAGAGGCGCAGGGGGAATAGAGGAAGTGAAGAAAGAGAGGGAGGGGGTTGTAGTGTTTTGATAGTCAAGCGCGGTAATCTGTTCGCCGCCAATGCTAAGATAACTTCGATCGCGCATTGCGACCAATAAAGCCGTGAGTTGCGTCTTACTCGCGTTGGGTTCGCCCACTTGCGATCGCACGTTCGAGAATTTAAGATCGAGTTTAATTGTACTCTTATGATGCGATTGATTTTGTACAGCAAACCCGGATGCCACTTGTGCGAAGGGTTGCAAGAAAAACTCGAACAGATTGAAAGCCTCAAGTTTCAACTCGAAGTCCGAGATATTACTGAACGCGACGACTGGTTTCAAGCTTATCAGTACGAAGTTCCAGTTTTGTTTAAAGTGCAGCCTCAGCCAATAAATTCTGCTAGCGATACTGCATTGTCCCCGGAAGAACTTTTGCCCCGTCCTTCTCCCCGCTGCACAATTGTCCAATTGGAGCAAATGTTACAGAAATATTTGCAAATAGATCCGTCACAATAATACGATTTACGCAAAAACTCAGGTTTTAATCCTGGCCTCGGGGTGCGCGGTGCGGACTTTACTCTAAGCCTGTAGGGTTCGCACCGCGCACAGAGAAAACCGTAGGGTTTGCACCGCGCACAGCAAAGGCTTGTAGATAGCGACTCAAACAATGTGTTGCGCCAGTCATATTCAAGACATCCAAGTGAGGAGTTTTTCAGATGAAATTGAGAGAATTATTAGCAGCAGTTCCCAGCATTTCCTTTGACGCCAAACATCCCGCCCTCGATGCCGAAGTCAAGGGTTTATCCACTAATTCCCACGCTTGTCAGGCGGGGGATTTATTTTTGGGAATGCCGGGAACTCGTGTAGATGGGGGAGATTTTTGGCAAAGTGCGATCGCCAGCGGTGCAATTGCCGCCATAATTTCCACCCAAGCAGGCGAGAAAACACCTTCCGAAGACGGGGGTAGTTGCGTCATCGCAGCAGCCGATATGACTCAAGTTTGCGGTCAAATAGCAGCCGCATTTTATGGCAATCCAGCTAGCAACTTAAAACTTGTCGGCGTTACCGGGACTAACGGCAAAACTACAACAACTCATTTAATCGAATTTCTGCTTAATCAAATGCAGTTGCCGACGGCGATTTTCGGCACGCTTTACACTCGCTGGCCGGGCTTCCAACAAACTGCACTTTACACCACACCTTTTGCGGTTGACCTGCAAAACCAATTAGCAGAAGCTGTAGCAGCCGGATGCAAACACGGGGTGATGGAAGTCAGTTCCCACGCTTTAGCGCAGCAGCGAGTTTTAGGCTGTAGTTTTGAAGTTGCTGTCTTTACAAACTTGACTCAAGATCATCTAGATTATCACCGTAATATGGAAGATTATTTTGAGGCTAAATCGCTTTTATTCGGTTCTAATTACCTCGCAAATCGCGCTGTAATTAATATTGACGACCCCTACGGGCAGCGGATAGTTGAAACCCTCAAATCTGACCGAGTTTGGAGTTACAGCACTGTTCACCAAACGGCAGATTTGTATGCTTTTGATTTGCAGTATCAGCCCAACGGAGTTAAGGGAATGCTGCACACTCCCAAGGGCGAAACTGCTTTTTCTTTGCCTTTAGTCGGTCAGTTCAATTTATCAAATATGTTGGCTGCTGTCGGTGCTGTTTTGGAATTGGGTTTAGATTTGTCCGCAATTGTGGAGAAATTATCTCAGTTTTCGGGAGTACCGGGACGGATGGAACGGGTGCAAATTAGCCCGGAACAAGATATTAGCGTTATTGTCGATTACGCGCACACTCCCGACAGTTTGGAGAACTTGCTGAAAGCGTCGCGGCCGTTTATTCCGGGTCAGATGATTTGCGTGTTTGGCTGCGGTGGCGATCGCGATCGCACTAAGCGGCCGATCATGGGTAAAATCGTTGCAGAATTAGCCGATTTAACTGTTGTTACTTCCGACAATCCGCGCACGGAAAATCCCGATCGCATTTTGGAGGATATTTTAGCAGGAATTCCCGCCGCAGTAAAGCCGATGGTTTTGTCCGATCGAGCCGCTGCAATTCGCACTGCTATTATGGAGGCTAAACCGGGAGATGGCGTGCTGATTGCAGGAAAGGGACACGAAGATTATCAGATTTTGGGCACCGAAAAAGTCCATTTTGACGATCGAGAACAAGCGCGAGATGCATTGAAAGCCAGAATGAATTCGGTTAACTGAATTCGGTTAACTGTTAAGGGTTAAGCGAAGTCGGTTAACCCTTAACAGTTAGGTGTTCGCAGGCTGAGAAATTTGTTATGTTTTTAAGTATTAATACGAAAGAAGAATCTGAGTTGCACTAGATTATAATAGTAATATCCAATATTTTTATAAAAAATTCTTGCTATGATAGAACTAACTGGGTATCAAATTCTCGATAGAATTTACTCAGGCACTCGCACCCTAGTTTATCGCGGCTCTCGCCTCTGCGACAAAAAATTTGTCATCATCAAAGTATTGCGGAACGAGTATCCCAAATTTAGCGAACTCTTGCAATTTCGCAATCAATACACGATCGCCAAAAACCTAAATTTGCCCGGAATCATTCAAACCTACAGCTTGGAAGCATACCGGAACGGCTATGCGCTGATTATGGAAGACTTCGGGGGCATTTCTCTCAACCAATGGACTGGGAAAGGAAAAACGGTGCAATCTCTGGTTGAGTTTTTCCAAATAGCGATCGACCTAAGCAATACATTAGATATACTTTACCGCCATCGCATCATTCACAAAGATATTAAACCAGCCAATATTTTAATTAATCCTGAGACTAAACAAGTCAAACTCATTGACTTTAGTATTGCATCTTTGCTACCGCGAGAAACTCAAATGGTGATGAGTCCCAACGTGCTAGAAGGGACACTAAGCTATTTGTCTCCTGAACAAACAGGAAGGATGAATCGCGGCATTGACTACCGCACAGATTTTTATTCTTTGGGTGTCAGTTTTTATGAATTGCTGACGGGAGAGTTGCCGTTTCAATCTAACGATCCGATGGAATTGGTACACTCTCATATTGCCAAACAACCGCCGCCCCTTAACGAAAACACAAGGGAAGGAATTCCCCAAGTTCTGTGGGACATCGTGATGAAATTGATGGCGAAGAATGCCGAAGACCGTTATCAGAGTGCTTTGGGGCTGAAATTTGATTTAGAATTTTGTTTGCGTCAATTAGAAGAAAGTGGTAAGATAGAAAGCTTTGCGATCGCGCAACGGGATGTTTGCGAGCGGTTCATCATACCAGAGAAACTCTACGGCAGAGAAAGCGAAGTTGCCCAATTATTGGCAGCGTTCGATCGCATCTCTGGTTGCGAGACTTTTCCTGGGAACGAGGGAAGGCGCGAGTTAACGCTGGTGGCGGGTTTTTCTGGCATTGGCAAAACTGCCATTGTGAACGAAGTACACAAACCAATTGTCCGCCAGCGCGGCTACTTCATCAAAGGCAAGTGTGACCAATTTAATCGCAATATTCCATTCTCAGCTTTTGTCCAAGCATTTCGAGAATTAATGGGTCAATTGCTGAGTGAAAGCGAGGCTCAATTAGCAGCTTGGAAAACCCAAATTTTAGCTGCGCTGGGTGACAGCGCGCAAGTAATTATTGAAGTAATTCCTGAACTAGAGCAAATTATCTCCCAACAGCAAACCGCAACAGAACTGTCTGGGACGGCGGCACAGAACCGCTTTAATCTACTCTTTCAAAAATTCCTGCAAGTATTCACCACAAAAGAACATCCCTTAGTAATTTTCCTCGATGATTTGCAGTGGGCTGATGCGGCATCTTTGAAATTGATGCAGTTGTTGATGAGCGAGTCAGACTGCAGATATCTATTATTAATAGGAGCTTATCGCGACAATGAAGTTTCTGCCGCTCATCCTTTGATGTTGGCGCTAGAGGAGATTGGGAAAGCACAAGCTGCCATCAAAACGATTACATTAGCCCCTCTGAGTGAAACCAGTTTAAATCAACTCGTTGGCGATACGCTTAGCTGTTCGCCCGAAATCGCACAACCATTAACTCAACTAATTTATAAAAAAACCAAAGGCAATCCATTTTTTAGCGCGCAATTCCTGAAAATGCTGCACGATGAGGGGCTGATTCAGTTTGACTTTGATGAGGGCAATTGGCAATGCGACATTGCCAAAGTAAAAGCATTAGCAGTGACGGATGATATCGTTGACTTTATGGCGTTGCAGTTGCAAAAATTGCCGCCAGGGACTCAGAAGGTCTTAAAGTTGGCGGCTTGTATTGGCAATCAATTTGATTTGGGTACTTTGGCTGTTGTTTCTGAGCAATTAGCAACAGAAACGGCGGCGGATTTGTGGAAGGCATTGCAAGAGGAGTTAATCCTTCCTGAAAGTGAAGTATACAAGTTTTATATCGGGCAGGAAAAACAGGAACAGGCACAAAATTCCCAGGTGGTGAATTACAAGTTTCTCCACGATCGCGTCCAGCAAGCCGCCTATTCCTTGATTCCTGAAGACCAAAAACAATCCGTCCATTTGCACATTGGGCAATTGCTATTGGCTCGAACCTCAGCAGAGCAACTAGACGAGAAAATTTTTGCGATTGTCAGTCAATTTAATCTGGGCATCGATCGCATCGCAATTCAGCAGCAGCGAGACCATCTAGCCAATCTCAATTTGATGGCTGCACGTAAAGCACGGCTTTCGGCTGCTTACCCAGCATCGGCTCAATACTGTGAGATAGGGCTGCGACTTTTAGCCACTGACAGTTCCGATCAATGGATCAGACAGCCTATTCTTACTTCAGAACTGCACATTGAAGCTGCTAATTCAGCCTGTTTGATTGGCGCATTTGAGCGGGTAGATGCTTGCGTCGAGGCAGTTCTCCAACATACGTCAAACCCCCTAGAACAAGTTAAAGCCTTAGAAATAAAGATTCAATCCTTGATTGCCCGCAATCAATTATCAGAAGCTATTCAGGTGGCACGGGCAATCCTTCAAGAGTTTGATGTGGAGTTGCCAGAACATCCCACCCAAGAAATGGTAGCCCCTGCTCTCAATGCTATTGGCGATCGACTGATGAGTGTGGATGTAATGAATTCACCAAAGATGAGCGATCCGCAGAAGCTGGCTGCAATGAATATTCTCAGCAGTATGGCTTCAGCAGCCTATATCGGTTCGCCAGCCCTCTATCCCTTGATTGTGCTCAAACAAATTGAATTGTCACTTCAGTTTGGAAATGCGATCCAAACACCCTATGCTTATTCAACCTATGGACTAATTCTCTGTGCATTTGGTGGGGAAATTGTAGCCGGAAATCGTGCTGCTGATATCGCGATCGCCTTGATGGAAATGTTTAAAGCATCAAGTTTTAAAGCGAAAATTTTCAATTTAGTTTATCCATTTGTTCGCATTTGGCAGGAGCCGATGCACAATGTACTGATGCCTCTGCTGGAAGGCTATCAAGGGGGTTTGGAAACGGGAGATTTGGAGTTCGCGGCTTACTGTGCCTATAACCGCTGTCAACTCGCTTATGCTGCGGGAAATGAACTTCTACAACTGGGAGAAGAGATGCAAACCTATGCAGAGGCGATCGCCCAGCTCAAACAAACAACAGCTCTAAACTTTCAGCAAATTGTGCAACAGGCAGTCTTAAATTGGACAGGTGAAGCCGACGCTCCCCAGAAACTGATTGGAGAAGCTTACGATGAAACGACGCGATTACCTCAGCATCAGTCAGCAGGAGATACTTACTCGATCGGGAGCGTCTATGCTCATAAATTGATTCTTGCTTACCATTTTGGGCAACCCCAGGAAGCTCTGGAGATAGCTCAAATTGCCGAGAAAACTATTGGTGGCATTATCGGAACTGTTTTCTATGGAGTCTTTTATTTCTATCATGCACTCACGTTACTCGCCAACACAAACACCTTGCCAATCAGTGAAGCGGTTACGAAGGATCTTGAGCAACTTACTAACTGGGCAACTCATGCACCCATGAACTTTGGCCACAAATGCGATTTAATTCGAGCCGAACAGCAGCGAATTTTAGGAAACAAAGCAGAGGCGATCGACCTCTACGATGGCGCGATCTTCCTCGCTAAAGAAAACCAATTTCTCAACGAAGAAGCCTTAGCCAACGAACTCGCCGCTAAATTCTACCTCAATTGGGGCAAAGAAAAAGTCGCCGCAGGCTATATGCAGGAAGCCTACTATTGTTACGCCCGCTGGGGAGCAAAAGCCAAAACCGATGACCTAGAAAAACGTTATCCCGATCTGCTGCGCCCCATCTTACAACAGGCAGCCCAACCCCTCTCTATTTTAGAAACCCTATCCACCCTCACCAATTCAACCTACTCCTTTCATTCGAGCACCCACCACACTACCTCCAGTACCTCCATCAACCAGGCTCTAGATTTTTCTACCCTGCTGCAAATCTCCCAAGTCATCTCCAGCACGATCGACCTGGATGAGTTGCTGCAAATTGTGACCCAAACCATGTTACAAAACTCGGGAGCCGATCGCTGTGTACTGATGCTCTGCCAAGATCAACAATGGCAAGTGCGGGCGATGGCTACCGGGGAATACATTAGCCTGCAAACGGAACCCCTAGAGAACAATCCTACCGTTCCGGTTAAATTAATCCACTATGTAAAAAACACCATAGCAACAGTTGTCATCGATCAGCTCAAAACTGCTCTGCCTGTGATTGACGATTATTTAGAGTACCACCAACCAGAGAGTTTGCTGGGTTTGCCAATTCTAAATCAGGGGAATTTGGTCGGCATTTTGTATCTAGAAAATCGGATAACCAGTGGAGTGTTTAGTCGCGATCGCGTCCTACTGCTGAATTTTCTCTCTAGTCAAGCGGCGATCGCTCTGGAGAATGCCCGCCTCTATCACCAAGTGCAGCAGACTTTGAATGAACTTCAGCAAACTCAGATGCAAATGATCCAAAGTGAAAAGATGTCAGCATTAGGTAATCTCGTGGCAGGGGTTGCCCATGAAATCAACAACCCCGTTGGTTTTATTTCCGGGAACATTAATGAAGCTCATGCTGGAGTCCAAGACTTAATTGATTATTTGCGCCTCTATCAAGAAAATTTTCCTCAACCGACAGCAGAATTGATTGAGAAAGCAGAGCAAATAGATTTAGATTATCTCGTAGAAGATTTACCCAAAATGTTGAGTTCCATGAAAATAGGATGCGAGCGCATCAGAAACATCAGCACTTCCCTCCGCACTTTCTCTCGCGCCGATACGGCACATAAAGTTGAGGCTAATATCCACGAAGGACTCAATAGCACTTTGATGATTTTACGCCATCGCCTGAAAGCGAACGACAAGCATCCTGAAATTAAAATAATTAAAGAGTACGGCAATGTTCCCAAAGTAAAATGTTATTTGGGACAATTAAACCAGGTATTTATGAATTTGTTGGCCAATGCGATAGATGCCTTAGAAGAATCCAATCAAGGACGTACTTTTGCCGAGATTCAAGCCAACCCCAATCAAATTACTATTCGGACAAAACTAGAAATGGAAAATGTAAAAATTTCCATCGCCGATAACGGAAAGGGAATGTCTGAAGAGGTCAAAAATCGGATTTTTGACCATCTATTTACCACAAAAGACGTGGGCAAAGGAACTGGGTTAGGACTGGCGATCGCGCGTCAAATTGTAGAAGAAAAACACGGCGGTAAACTGAGTTGTATTTCTTCACTGGGAAAAGGAACGGAGTTTGTCATTGAGATTTTAATTGGTTGAAGGTTAGTTGTCAGTTGTCCGTTGTCCGTTGTTAGTTGTTGACCTATATTATTAATCTCTCTCTCTTCTCTTCCTCTGCGTTCTCTGCGTCCTCTGCGGTTAAATCATTCCGATGCAACCGGAATTGATAGGACAACCGACAACTGACAACGAACAACTGACAACTGACTATTGCAGCGGCAAAAATACCGTCATCACCTCACCCTTTTGGGGCCGCTGGCGAATTACCAACTTCCCGCCAGCAGCCCGAAATAAATTTTTAGTCACGCTCAAATTTAAACTCAAACTTCCCGTCTCCGGCTGCACCATCAACAAAGGCCCGATCGATCGCAAAGGACCATTTGCCTTAGCTGCAAAAGTCGATGCGCCATTATCTTCAGGTAGGTGTTCCGATTCCAACTGCAACTTTAATTGATCGCCCGCCAATGTCACCTCCACCTGAATGCGACTCCCCGAGGGCAAAGTTCGAGTAAAATTCTCAATCAAGTTAGTTAAAACCTGATCCAACATCGTCGGATCGCTGACTACCGCCGGCAATTTTTTCGGCACAATAACTTCCAAAGTGTGGTTTCGCACAGTCGCCTGTTTTTGCCAGCGGGGAATGCTATTTTGCAGCACTTCACCTAGGGACATTGCTGTTAGCTGCACGCCCGAATTTTTAGCTTGCGACATTTCCAATTCCACGGCGCGGAAAATTAAACCGAAGCGATCGATCTGAGCGGTACACTCAGCATCAATCATTTCCAAACGCTTGACCACCACCGGATCGAGTTTGGGGCGCTTCAGCAGCAGCCGAGTCAGCGTGCGAATGGTAGCCAAAGGAGTGCGGACTTCGTGGGCGATCGCCTGTAGCAATTCCACCTCTTTAGTAGCGAGAGGAATTGCCGATTTGCAGTTGATATCTGTAGCCGATAACTTTTTATGCCTAGAGTTAAAACCATCATCAATTCTTTCATCCTTTACCCTGCCTGCTTCCTCTTTCCCAACTGGCAAATTATGCAATAGCAAGCGGCTGAACTGCATCACTGTTTGATAATTTGGAGCAACAGGCAAAAACTGCTGGAACAGCGCGTCTAATTTAGTAGAATTATTAGTTAATTGGCTAACTGGTAAATTGAAGCTGCCGTCAGAATTGGCAAGCAAACTGTCGCTTTCAGTCACCCTGCGCCGCAAAACCTCCCAAGCTTTGGCGACTACTTGCGGGTCGAAAGAAAATAGAAAAGCCGGAATTCCCGCAGAATTTTCACCCAAAACCATTACCAAGCTAAAACTAGCAGTTAAAACCAAACAAAACTGCTCGTTGGCTAAGGGATCGCCACTTGCCAAAGCCAAAGCCGGGGCCGCCGCAGGCACAGATATTTGCACCTCAGCCGCCGGCAGTAAAGCTAAAGTTTGTCTCGCCCGAAAAGACCACAAAGCTGCATCGTTGTCGGGCATACTGGTAAAAATCCAATTGGCAAAGCCCGAAGCCAAAGCGGGGTCAGTCAAAACGGAAGACGGGCCCGACAAAACCAATCCCTGACAGGAATTGGGGATTGTCGATCGAGCAAATTGTCGATCGGCATCTGTTTTTTGTCCTGATTTTGGCCGATCGAGCATTTGATTCAAAGCTGCGATCGCCCCGTACCATTCCTGTTCAGCTTTCAGCCGAGAAGCCCCACGGCTTGCAGGACACCGATGGCGGTTGTTTTCTCCCGCCAACTTAGCATCAAAGAGACTCAGGTCATTTTCTTGGCCTTCGGAGGCTAAAATTTCGCTTATTGTCGGTAAAAAGTAAGTATTCACAGTTATAAACCCACCTTCGGAGGCATGAAGGGTGAAGTATTTATGTATAGGAAAGTTCAGGAGTTAGGAGTCAAGCACTAGCACGATCGAAAAATCCCGCATAACTTCTTGCACCTTCCTCCTAACTCACAGGATATCCACATTTGTCAACTAACGATATTGGCAGAACCGTACCAATAAGCCGCAATCTCCGCGCTTGGGGCGATATTTTGCACGATCGCCCTGACAAAAGTGCAAAATGAAGTAAGTTAAACACCGTGCTTTCCTTATGCCCACCTCGATCGCCGACTCTAAAAATCTGCTGTCAGACTTAATGGCACGCTACCGTCACCAAGTCGATTATCTGGCAATTCGACTGGAAGAAGCCGAAGGCACCGACATCCTGCTGCGGGGCGAAAAAATTGAAACCCTCAGCGAAGGAGTCTCAATTGGCGGCCAAGTCAGAGCTTGTCACAAAGGCGGCTGGGGCTTTGCCAGTTTTAACCGACTTTCCACCCTCGCCGAAAGAATCGAAGAAGCCATCGCCGCAGCCAAACTGATCGGGGAAGAAGAAACGATTCTGGCGCCAGTTACCCCAATACAAGACATTTGCTTGCTGCCGCTGACAGGAACAGACCCGCGTCTGGTTCCCCTAATTGACAAAAAGCAATTGTGCGATCGCTACGCGGCCATTCTCCGCAGCATTGACCCCCGCATCGCCACAATCTCCGTGCGCTACGGCGACAGCACCCAGCGCATCATCCTCGCCACCTCCGAAGGCACCATGCTCGAACAAGGTTGGGCAGACATGGAAATGCGCTTTGCCGCCACAGCCCGCAGCGGGGAAACCGTACAAACCGGCCGCGAAACTACTGGTTCCCGCAAAGCTTACGAAGATTTAACCGATCTCGACGTTCAAGTTCGCAGCGCCGCCCAGAGAGCCGTAGATTCCCTAGCCTTACCCCCCGTCCAAGGCAACACCTACACCGTCGTCATTGACCCAATTTTGACCGGATTATTCGTCCACGAAGCCTTCGGACACCTTTCCGAAGCCGACATGGCCTACGAAAATCCCGACATTTTGGAAATTATGACCCTCGGCCGCCAGTTCGGCCCCAAAAACTTGCAAATTTTCGACGGTGCAGCGCCAGAGGGACACCGGGGCAGCTATTTCTACGACGACGAAGGCACTCCCGCGACTACTACTCAGTTAATTAAAGACGGCGCTTTAGTCGGGCGACTGCACTCGCGGGAAACGGCGGGCAAATTGGGAGAAACGCCTACTGGCAATGCTCGCTGTTTGAATTATCATTATCCGCCGATCGTCCGCATGACGAATACTTGGATCGAACGGGGTGACACGCCTGTTGCTGACTTATTTTCTGGTATCAAAGAAGGAGTTTATGCGCGCAATTGGCAAGGCGGCATGACTAACGGCGAGATGTTTACTTTCAGTGCCGGCGAAGCTTGGATGATCCGCGACGGAAAACTAGACAATCCGGTGCGGGATGTTACCCTTTCGGGTAATGTTTTCAGCACTTTAGCCGATATTGAGGCGATCGGCGACGATTTCTACTGGGATGAATCCGGCGGCTGCGGCAAAGCAGGACAAAGCGGTTTGCCCGTCGGCTGCGGCGGCCCGAGTTTGCGGATTCGCGATGTCGTTGTTGGCGGTGAAGCTGCGGAAGAAGATTAAAGCTGCAAAAGTTTAAAAAATAAAGGTAAAGCGCCAGATTCCTACTCGCGCTTTACCTTTATTTTTTGATTGCAACATTTCGCGCCCGTTTGTGGTGTCTGATATTCTGACGATATTGGGCAAAAAAAACCGGAATAGCGAACAATTATGCCTTGAGTCGTCAAATACCGCTAAAAAATCGGTTTTTTGCTACGCAGTACGTAAGTCCGCAATTAATAGCTCGAAATTTTCAATTTTTCTCTTCTTCTCTCAATTTTATATTCTCCCATTATCCCCCTAATTCTCTGCAATTATCGCTTTTTTCTGGTTTATCTCCCGTCGCCTCGGTCGGGTGCCGTATTATCTTCCCCTTTATCGTACAAGGTCTGAGTGTCGGCTACGCCGGTTAAAATTTCGGGAGCAGAGTTGTCTTGAGCAAAAAAGGTCGATCGAGTTTCTAAGCTTTGAGCATTAACTGCGCCAGCAGTCAGTAACAGGCTTGACATCAGGATGGAAGAGTAAACGCGCATCATAAATTTTGGTGTTTGTATTTTCCCCTTCTTGATACGCAGTCTGCACTCTGCTATCAGGATAAAAAAAATAATTGTGACGAAATCCTCAATTAGTAAGTGACCGCACCTACAATTTTTTTGAGTTTTGGTTAAAAGCTGGTGAAATCCATCATCTAGCTCGCTTGTTCGCTGGTAATTTCTAGTTCTCTGCTACTTGCTGGCCACCAGCAGACTTCAAGACCATGTTCAAAAAAATAATGCTACTCTTCTCTGCCCGTTTTCCCAACCCTGGTAGTTATAAATCATTCCCAAATCTAAAATCTAAAATCTAAAATCTAAAATGCTATGACCCCTGGAATCCTCTTGAAACGGGCTTCCAACAAGGAAACAAAAACCGCCAATTGTAAAGTTTTACTACTTTTATGATTAACTTCATAATTTATTGAGTTGAAGCGGCAACCCGGGGATTAAAGACACAACAAGAGAGTACCTAGGCGCGCCATCAGCACCTTACATATAAATATCTTGGTGAATGAGATTCCTTAAAGCTGGCACTGCCTAATTTTTCACATTAACTTCATAAATGGTTGCTATTGTATTTTTAAATAAATTGTGAACCTTTGATTTTTTCTGATTTTTTCTGATCTTTTCCGCTCTTTTCTTCTCTGGCTTTGTGACAAGAGCGGTTACGCGCCACTCCGAAGGAGGAGTCGAAAGCGGTTGGGGAAAAAAAACCCGTTCACAAAATCGTGGAGTCAATCTCAAATCTCAACTCTCAAATCGAACAGGCGCGCAGGGAGTAAAAAAACTGGTTTTAAAACTGATATCGCGGAGTCAATCTCAAATATCAAATCTCACAGCGACTGACTTGCACATCTACCTGCAGGAATAGCGACTCAAGGGTTGACGAGTTGTCCAAAATAACATCAGCTTGTTGACACTTTTGAGCTAGCGGCAACTGAGTGTTAATGCGGGCATGAGCTCGATCGTAACTCAAGCCGTCTCGCTGCATTAGTCGTTCTAACTGCACTTCGGGTGAACAGTACACCACCCAAATTTCGGTACACAAGTCAGTCATATTAGCTTCAAACAACAGTGGCACTACTAAAACCAAAGTTAACGTGTCAGTGGGGGCGCAGAAAGCGGAGTTTTTTTCAACAATACTTCGTTCTAGCTTTTGATCGCGGTGAAAAAACTTGGTTTCTTGAGTTTTTGTACCTAAATTCTGTGTGTCCTGAGATACCGGAGTCAATGCAGCAATGCAGCTTTGAGTTTCCTCAACAAATCGGCGACGCACGTAAGGGTGAATCTGTTGTTCCAACCACTGCCGCTCCCCTGGGTTACAAAAAATAATACTTCCCAACTCTGGGCGATTTAAAGTGCCGTCGGGGAGCAAAATACCGGCGCCGTATCGTTCTACAATAGAGTCAAGTATTGGCGAACCGGGGTTCACAGCTTCGCGGGCGTAAATATCGGCATCTAAAATCGGGAATCCACAGGCATCTGCCAGATAATTAGATATAGCGGTTTTACCGGTGGCGATGCCCCCAGTTAAACCGATCAGACGGACAATTCGATCGCTCATAATTTTCTCTGTTTAAACTTCCTGTGTTTCGACACTTACTGTCAGTCTTTGCTATGTTGGTGACACAATCAAATTTAGACTTAAAATTTAAGATTTGCGATCGAGAGTTCGCGTTAGGAAGTGTCAGCATTGGGGTGCGATCGACTCTTTTTTACCTAAAATCTCAATTTTAAACTCGAATGAAGGTCTAGACCGAGGCAAACTTATGAATGCTCAACGTGCTTTGCGGTCGATTCTGGCAGCAATTCCCCTTGCTGGATTTTTGATATTAGATTTTTTCCCCAACCTGGTTTTCTTAAAAGAAAACCAGGTTGGGGTATTCGTGGCAATTTATCCCCAATCTCAAATTGCTGCGGCACAATCTATTATTTCAGCCCCAGACGGCACCGGAACCGCTGTCACCGCCCCAGGTACAGGGTCGCCCCCTCGCTACGACATTAAGGGCGGCACTCCCTCCAGAGACGGAGCAAATCTGTTCCACAGTTTTACTCGGTTCGGTCTGAATTCTGGCGAAACTGCCAATTTCATCTCCAACCCAACCGTTAAAAATATCCTCGGCCGCGTTGTCGGCGGGGACGCTTCCTTAATTAACGGTCTCATTCAAGTTACTGGCGGCAATTCTAACTTGTTGCTGATGAACCCCGCAGGGATTATTTTTGGAACGAATGCCCGACTCGACGTGTCCGGGTCTTTTTTGGCTACCACGGCTAGCGGTATCGGTTTTGACGACCGTTGGTTCAACGGTACAGGCGCGAACGACTACCCAGCCCTAGTCGGATCGCCGAATGCTTTTGTTTTTGGCTCACAGCCCGCGAGTATTGTCAATGCCGGTAACTTGGCTGTGGGAACCGGGCAAAATTTGACTTTGCTGGGCGGCACGGTCATCAGTACAGGGCAACTTTCAGCCCCGGGCGGTCAAATTACTGTGGCGGCTGTCCCGGGCGAAAATCTGGTGCGGTTCAGTCAAAACGGACTTTTGCTGAGTTTAGAAGTTTCTCCAGCAGCCGGAATGTCGGGTTCGGAAGCAGTTCCCTTCTCTCCCCAGAGTTTACCAGGGCTGCTGTCGGGTCCCGGCGTGGCTAACGCTACGGGTATAACTACGAACGCTCAAGGTGAAGTCGTGCTCACAGGCGGCCAAACAGTGCCTGCAGGTGCTGGAACTGCGCTAGTAGCGGGATCTGCGGACGTGTCTGCTACGGGGGGCGCGGGAGGAAGCGTCAACGTGTTGGGCGACAAGGTAGGACTGTTGGGAGCGAAGATTGAAGCTTCGGGGCCAGACGGCGGCGGAACGGTGCGGATCGGGGGAGATTACCGAGGCGAGGGAACTGTGCCGAAGGCCAGGATGACTTACGTGGATGGCAAAAGCTCGATCGCAGCCAACGCAACTGAATCAGGCAACGGCGGCAGAGTTTTGGTCTGGGCTGACAACACAACAGCATTTTTGGGCAGCATCAGCGCGAATGGCGTTTCTGCAACGGGAACCGCAGGTGTTGGGGGGTTTGTGGAAGTTTCTGGCAAGCAAAGATTGATTTTTAACGGTACTGTTGATACCTCTGGGACAAACGGTTTGGGGACTTTGCTGTTAGATCCAAAAAATATTTTAATTACAGATTCCCCAGAAGGTGCGGGCGATGCGTCAATAATTGCCAACAATAATATTTTGGCAACAGGAACGCTACCAGGACAGGAAAACAATTCTGAGCCTTCGCTGACTATTTCGGCTAGAGCTTTGGAAAGTATGTCGGCTACGTCAAATGTGGTTCTCGAAGCGCTCAATGATATTACAATTGCTGATTTGGCGGATAATCAGTTGAGCTTTCAAGCAACTACTGGTTCGGTAACATTGAGAGCAGATGCCGATGGCAATGGTGCGGGTGCTTTTTCGATGAATGCGGCCGATACAATTAGCACGGCTGGCGGTGCGATCGCGATTTCGGGAAATCAAATTACTGCGGGCAATTTGTCGAGTAACGGCGGAAATATTAGTTTGATCAGTCAGGGTGCGAGCGTTGCAAACGATATTTCTTCATCCAATCCTAGCACCGGAACCAGCGGGAATATTTTACTCGAAGGCCTGAACGTAACAGCCCAAAAACTTGATGCCAGCGGCCGGGAAGCGGCGGGAAATGTAACTGTGACGGCTCGGAATGTTCTGGGAGTGAGCTTCGTCGCAGGGGGCTCGGGAAACATTACTTTGACTGGTAATGAAATTAATTTCAAAGGCGAAAAAAATTCGGTCAGCGGTACTGGCTTTTTGGTACTGCAACCTTGGAGTCCCGGTCAAAATATTGCGATCGGCGGTTCTGGAGATGTCGGTACTAATATTTATTTGAATCTGACGGCAAGCGACCTCGGAAGTTTGGAAAATGGGTTTGCTGGAATTACGATCGGCCGCAGCAACGGTATCGGTTCAATTCTGATTGCCAACGATTTCACATTTTACGATCCGCTAATTATTCAATCGCCAGCGGGTTTGGGAACAATCACTACCACAAATTCCTTGACAGCGGCCGACAATGCCTCAATTACTCTCAAAGCTGACGGCAATATCAGAACCGGAAATATCACTACCAACAATCAGGAAATTCGCATCGTCAGCACCGCAGGCAATGTCACAACCGGTCGGCTACTTACTGGAACTTCCCGCACCATCAACACTTCTGTCAATTCTTCCGAAGATACAGGCAATCCGGCGGGAGATGTTAGTGTTACCGCACAGGGCACGGTGACTGCCGGGGCGATCGACACAAGGGGCGATCGCGCGGGGAATGTGACGCTGACGGGGCGCAATGGAATCACTGCAGGGGCGATCGAAGCTGGCGACTCGCAAACAGGGGGAGATATTACCCTGACAGGCAACGAAATTGATTTGAGGGGTGACAAAAATTCGATCGCCAGCAACGGCAATCTGGTGTTGCAACCGGCCGATCCAAGCCAAAACATTATAATTCAAGGTTCGGACGATACAGAAGCTCTGAACTTGACTGCTGCTGAATTGAACACTTTTCGGAATGGGTTTGCTTCGATCGCGATCGGGCGCGCTGACGGTAGCGGGGTGATCTCGATTCCTTCTGGAACGCCAAATTCAACTCCAAATTCAACGCCAGTAGCGGTGACATTTCAAGATCCGACGACGATTCGATCGCCATCGGGCAGCGGCGCGATCGTGGGAACGAGTGCGATCGTCGGCACTGATAACGCCACGATCTCTCTGATGGGCGGTACTGTAGCCGTCGGAGACGTTACCTCGACTGCGGGAATTAACATCACTACCAGTCAAGGCAAGTTGACTGCTGGTACGGTTTCATCTCGCTCAACTTCCGGGGTGGCGGGCCCTATCAATATCCGCAGCGCCGGTGCGGTAGAAACCGGCAACATCGATGCTTTTGGTGCCAGAAGCGGGGGAGATATTTCGATTGCGGCGCCGGGCCGGATCGTTACAGGGGTGATCAACTCGAGTTCGCAATCGGGAAGTGCCGGTTCGAGCCAAATTACCGGGAACAAAGATATTGAAGTTGTTTCGATCAAAGCTCGTGGCAATACCGGCGGCGATGTGGCAATCGAAGCTGGGGGAGCATTTCGGGCTGCGGGAACAGGAACGGCTGCTGAGCGCGCCCAGGTCAGCATTTCTACAGAGGGGCTGGCTCAATCGGGTTCACAGACGCTGCTGCAAAGCACTTGCCCGTCGGGAACCTGCACGGCGGCGACTGTTGGGACGGGAAACTCGAAGTCGAACACTGCCAC
Organism: Microcoleus sp. B3-D2; assembly: GCF_036705345.1. NCBI lineage: Bacteria > Bacillati > Cyanobacteriota > Cyanophyceae > Oscillatoriales > Microcoleaceae > Microcoleus > Microcoleus sp. B3-D2. Next base: position 59,652 of record NZ_JAUBUG010000024.1, on the reverse strand, counting down.
CTCCTCAACTGCGATCGGGCCGCTGGCGATCGTGTCGAGTCCGGCACCAACTAGCAGCGTGGAACTGAAAACTACAGACAATTCTCAACAAATTGTGACTCAGGTGAGTCTCCCTCCCGCAGCGTCGGTGCCAAAGGGCAGTACCACAAATGTCTCGCCAGAACCTGCTGCTGCGTCTGTTGATGCGCGGCCCAACGAGACTGCGGCCGGCTCCTCGGTAGTGCTGTCGCCCTCGGTGTTAACAGACAATTTGGGCGCGCCTGCGACGACAGAAAACGGCAGCGTGGCAACAACTCCACAGAAGCCTGCGAGTGCGGTGAGTGCAGAAAGTATCGGGAATGTCAGGGTTCCTGAGATTTCTCGATCGAGTTCGATAGCGCAAATAAGTCCGATCGACGCAGTGCAGCAAAGGGATAGAACTCAGGGCCGGGAATTTGAACGTTACTTTGGGGGTAATCTCACTGAAAAGTCAGTCACGCAGCAAAGTATTCGAGATACTCTCAGCAGCGTCAATCGGTTGACTGGGGTTAAACCCGCGATCCTTTACGTATGGGCGAAAGAAAAACATTTAGAACTTGTGTTGTTATTGCCAGACGGCAAAAATGTTTTTAAAAGCGTGCCTGCAAGCCGCGAGACAGTGCTGCAAGTTGCTAAAAAATTCACTAATGCTATCAGAACTCCTAGGAGATTGAATGCTGCTAATTACAAGGAACCTGCCGAGCAACTTTACCAGTGGCTAATTGCACCGCTGCAACCGGAATTGGAGGCTAACAAGATTGACACTTTGGTGTTTTCGATGGATGCCGGTTTGCGAACTTTGCCTTTGGCTGCTCTTTACGACGGCAAGCAGTTTTTGGTAGAAAAGTACAGTTTGGGGCTGATTCCGAGTTTGAGTTTAACTGATACTCGCTATGCCGATGTTAAGGGTTCTGAAGTGTTAGCGATGGGTGCGTCGAATTTTCCTGCCAAATACGATCAAAATCCTTTGCCTGCAGTGCCGTTGGAAATATCGACAATTGTCGGCAAAATTTGGCCGGGTTCGTATTTTCTCAATGAAGCTTTTACTTTGGCAAATTTGAAGAACAAGCGCAATCAACCGCAATACAAAATTATTCATTTAGCTACTCACGGGGATTTTCAGCCTGGGGGGGCGGAAAATTCTTACATTCAGTTTTGGGATACTAAGTTGCAGTTGAATCAGTTGGAGCAGTTGAAGCTATCTAACCCGCAGGTGGAGTTGTTGGTTTTGAGTGCGTGTACTACGGCGGTGGGAGACGAACAAGCTGAGTTGGGGTTTGCAGGGTTGGCGGTACACGCGGGGGTAAAATCCGCTTTGGCAAGTTTGTGGTATGTCAGCGATGTCGCTACTTTGGGACTGATGACTGAGTTTTACCAGGAGTTGCGTACAGCGCCGATTAAGGCTGAGGCTTTGCGGCAAGCGCAGTTGGCGATGCTGCGGGGAGAAGTGCGGTTGCAAGATGGTTATTTGGTGCGATCGGGCAACTATGAAGCTCTGCCTTTGCCGTCGGAGTTGACCACCAGGGGCGATCGAAATTTCTCGCATCCTTATTATTGGGCTGCTTTTACCATGATCGGTTCGCCTTGGTAATTCTGAAGGAACAGGGTGCGATCGCCCCAAAAACCGGGACAGAACAAGTCGCAAAACTCGGAGGATGGGAATACCTAAAAAAGTGCGGTAACTCACACTAGAGACCGCGACATCAACATCGAAAACGGGATAAAATGGAACAAGAAAACTTAAAATAAATTAGACTGCTAGCGCCATAAATAGGGCTTGCTGAATAATCGATCACATATTGCGTGGTCTGGGTTTCGATAGCGCGAGCGAGAAAAAAGTGCAAGATAAACAGGTAAAATAGGTCAAAACCCGTGCATCACCACCTGCGAACGTGTACAGAAAAGCTGAGCTTGCTACCCACTCACCTTCCGACTTTGAACTCCCCTCCTGTGGAAAATTGTCACCAGATAACCGTTGGGTAAAAATGGCCGAACTTATCCCGTGGTCAGAATTTGAAGCAGAATATGCTAAAAACTTCCCCACAGAAATGGGGGCACCGGCCAAATCCTTTCGGATGGCGTTGGGGGCATTAATCATCAAAGAAAAACTCGGAATTAGCGATCGGGAAACAGTAGAACATATCCGTGAAAACCCGTATCTACAATACTTTATTGGTCAATCAAGCTACAGTAATGAGCTACCGTTTGACCCATCTTTATTAGTTCATTTTCGCCAAAGAATTAGTCCGAACCTAATTAATAAAGTCAACGAACGAATGGTTGAAAAAATCCGCTCCATCACGCCAGTCAAACCCGAAAAAAAAAAGGATTCGGACGCCAAAAATGAGTCACCCAATCGCGGTAAGTTGATCGTAGATGCAACGTGCGCCCCAGCCGACATTAGTTATCCGACCGACTTAGGACTATTAAACAGAGCCAGAGTTCATACAGAAAAAATCCTCGACATTCTGTATAAACAAATTAAAGAAAAAACCACTAAAAAACCAAGAACCTACCGTAATCTCGCCCGAAAAGATTACTTAGCAGTAGCCAAACAAAGACGATCCACCCGAAACAAAAGAAGACAGGCAATTAAAAAACAACTTCAGTACATCAAAAGAAACCTAGCTCATATTGAACAGCTAATCGATTTAGGTGCGACCCTAGAAGGTCTGAATAAAAAGCAATATAAAACTTTGCTAGTCCTCACAGAAGTCGCTCGCCAACAACAGTGGTTATTTGACAACGATAAACAGAGTATTGAGGATAGAATAGTAAGTTTAAGTCAACCCCATATTCGTCCTATAGTCAGAGGAAAAGCCGGGAAAAGCGTAGAGTTTGGAGCCAAACTATCAGCCAGTTGTTTTGAAGGATATGTATTTTTAGACCGGATGAGCTGGGATAACTTTAACGAATCAGGGGACTTAAAAGAACAAGTAGAAGCTTATTATAGATTTACAGGATATTATCCAGAGTCAGTTCATGCAGATCGCATTTATCGTACAAGATCAAACCGAGCGTGGTGCAAATAAAGAGGAATTAGGCTCAGTGGGCCCCCTCTAGGAAGACCCCCAGCAAAGGTGAGTAAATCAAAAAAGAAGCAAGCGTTGGAAGATGAGAGAATTAGAAATGCAATTGAGGGCAAGTTTGGGCAAGGGAAACGAAGATTCGGTCTAAATCGAGTGATGGCAAAACTTGATAATACATCTGGTACAGTTATTGCAATTAGTTTTTTGGTAATGAACCTTGCTACCTGGTGGCGTCGGCTTTTTTGTGTGTTTTTATGTCTATTTGGAAAAAGAACACCTGTTTTTGGGTTGAAGATAATCCCCAATTATAATTGGGGGGACTCGATACAGAAAAAACTTATATTTAACTTTGCTTGAATATATCGATCGCTCCTGTTCTTAGTTTGCGATCGATTATTCAGCAAACCCTAAATATTGAGCGTCTACAAGTCTTTACTAAAAAGATTTAGTTCAAATAAATTATGATAATTCGATAAAAAAGTTTCGATTACCCAACAACAATCGCTCTTGGTTATCAAGCCATAACGCTCGGCGGTGAGAATAAACTCATTGGGAGCCACGCTTTCTCCATTTTCGTCTAGCATTCTTAAGAAAATTTCATAAGGCTCTAATGAGGGGTTATAGGTAATAGAGCAAATCTTTTGGAAGTAGAGACAAAAACGATGGGTTTCTAACGCACGGCTGATTTTGGAAATCAACTGCCTCTCACCAGGTTGTCTAATTATATTAGTTCGTCATCGTCTCGACGATAAACATGAACACAGTTGCGACCTTGGCCTTTGGCAGCATAACAAGCTGCATCAGCCGCCCCCATAACCTCCATCAAATCTTGGCTGGCTTGGTTAATGCCAACAACTCCAATACTGACGCCGATGATAAAGGTTTTGCTATCCCAAATAAACCGAAACTGATGCACTAGGTCTTTGAGGTTTTCCGCAATCTGAGCTGCTTTAGAGAGGGGACATTTAGTAAGCAAAAGACCAAATTCATCCCCTCCCAAGCGAGCCAATGTGTCATTAGCGCGGACTCCATTTTGTAAAAGTGTAGTGATTTGACGCAGTAGCTCATCGCCAGCAATATGACCTGCGGTATCGTTAACGGCTTTGAACTTATCTAAATCTAAATAACAGAGAGCGTGCTGCAGATTGCTATCTTGAACAGAGGCGATCGCCTCTATTAGTCGCTGCTCAAATCCTCGACGGTTGATTAAACCCGTCAGAGCATCGTGACTGGCTTCCCAAGAGAGTTGACGAGCAAGATTGCGCGATTCGGTAACATCATGAAAGACGATGACTGCCCCAATAATTTGACCTTGGCGGTCTCGAATCGGTGCTGCTGAGTCCTTAATGGCATACTCCCTCCCATCGCGCGCAATGAGAATAGTATGGTTAGCTAAGCCCACAATTCGCTTCTCCAACAGAGCTTTGGCGATCGGATTCTCTACTGGCTTTCGCGTTACTTCATTGACAATTTCAAAGACTGTAGACAGGGGGAGTCCCTGAGCCTCATGAGCCTTCCAGCCTGTCAGTTGCTCAGCGATAGGATTGAAATATCGCACATTACCTTGAGCATTGGTAGTAATAACTGCATCACCAATCGATTGGATCGTCACTTGAGCTAGTTCTTTTTCGGCAAAGAGGGACGCTTCGAGACGTTGGCGTTCTTCCATTTCTCTCAAGAGACGTAAATTCTGCTCTTGGAGGCTTTGTTGCAACCGTCGGATGGTTAGGTGAGTTTCGACACGAGCTAATACTTCTTCGACTTGAAACGGCTTAGCAATATAATCTACCCCACCAACAGCAAGCCCCTCAACCTTATTGAAAGTTTCATTGAGAGCACTCAAGAAAATTATCGGAATGCCTGTAGTTTGCTCGTCAGATTTTAATTGTTTACAAACTTCATAGCCATCCAAATCGGGCAATTTAATATCGAGTAAGATTAGTTCCGTCCCTGGCAATTGGGCGGCTCGGAGCGCCATTTCGCCTGTTGTGGCACTGCGAACTTTATAACCATGTGCGCTCAAAGTACGGCTGAGAAGACGCAGGTTATCAGGCAGATCGTCAACAATTAATATATTGCCTCGGTAGTTTGTAGCTGGATCGCTAACCCGATCGCTAGTTCTATGGACACTCCTACTATTTTCCATACTTTTATGCTAGAGGAATATAACCCTATGAACAAGAGTATACTTGAATTATTAGGTTATTAACTCACTTGACGTAGAAAGAAGTCCTGCAATCGCAGAGTTCGAGGACTGGCACGCTGGCACAGCCCCTACAAAATCTGACTTGTTGAGGTAGGGATAATCCCCCCGGGGTTGCCCTTCTTCGTTTCGGCTAACATTAGGAGAACATTTTTTCAACCCTAGCAGCCGATTTATGAACAAGCACATTTCTTAAAGGGCAAGTCTACTCGTCATTGCGATCGGATGTCTCGTGCTGCTGGGTTGGTAATTTGACATCTCCCTACTCAAAAGTAGTTTTCCCGGTATGACATCGACGATGAAGCGGGCAATGGCAGAACTCAATCGCTAGGCACTTCAGCACTCATTAATAATTCAGGTTAGGTATGATTACACATTTTTTTGAAAGTGGAGGATTCATTCCTCACGGTCACTGCTATCTCTGGCAAACAAACTTAGTAGGATTACATATTTTATCCGATGGTTTAATCGCTTTAGCTTACTACTCCATCCCAATCATGCTAATCTACTTTGTGCGACAGCGCCAAGATACTCCATTTCAGAAAGTATTTTTGCTGTTTGGCGGCTTCATAATTGCCTGTGGTACAACTCATATCATGGAAATTTGGACGCTTTGGTTTCCTACTTATTGGCTTTATGGAGGACTTAAAGCTATTACTGCTCTGATTTCTCTATATACTGCATCTGAGCTAGTGTTTTTAATTCCATCAGCCTTAGCTTTACCTAGTCCTGCTCAACTTATTGTGGCGATTCAAGCCTTAGAGAAGGAGATCGATGAGCGCAAGCGGGCTGAAAACGAACGCAAACAAATTGAGGTGGCTTTACGAAACAGTGAAGAGCAGTTTCGCAATGCGTTTGAAAATGCGTCAATTGGAAAGGCGATCGTTTCACTTGATGGGCACTGGATTAAAGTCAATCCTGCCTTATGTCAGATTCTTGGCTACTCCTCAGAAGAGTTGTTAGCGTTAACTTTCCAAGACATTACCCATCCTGACGATTTAGACGGGGATATTAGTTATGCAAATCAACTATTAGCAGGAACCATTTCAACTTACCAAATGGAAAAACGGTATTTCCATAAACAAGGACATATAATTTGGATTCTTCTTAATGGCTCGCTAGTACAAGATGAACAGGGAAATCCACTGCATTTTATTGCTCAAATCCAAGACTTTACCGCTCGAAAAGAAGTTCAAAATACCCTAGAGCTTCAGAGTCTTATTATCCATAATATGGCAGGTGGAGTGTGTTTAATTAAAGCCTCAGATCTCACGATCGTCTACACCAATCCCAAATTTAACGCTATGTTTGGCTACACAGATGGCGAACTCGCAGGTCAACCCGTTGGTGTCTTGAATTATGTCGATAAAGAGGTTACACCAGACGCAAGCGTGCTAGATATTGTCACTCAAATTGATCAGAACGGAGAAGCAAAATATGAAGTCTACAATAAGAAAAAAGATGGAACTCTCTTTTGGTGCAGAGTTCATACATCTAGGTTTGAGCATCCTGAATACGGAACTGTATATGTTGCCGTTCAGGAGGATGTGACAGAGCTGAAACAAGCTGAGCAAGCTTTGCAAGCTACTACAAATCGCCTCAACTTTCTCCTGGACTACAGCCCCGTTGTCATTTTTAGCAGTAAACCTGGTGGCAATTATGGAGCAACGTTCATCAGCGAAAATATCAAAGATGTATTGGGCTATGAAAGCATTGCTTTTTTAGAAGATTCTGAATTTTGGGTGCATAACTTACACCCAGATGATGTAGAACGAGTAGTTAATGGCTTAGCCAATCTATTCGTCAATGATTTTTATTTCCATGAATACCGTCTTCGTCGCTCAGATGGGGTTTATCGCTGGATACTCGGTCAACTCAGACTAATTCGAGATCGTGCAGGTAGACCGGTGGAAATCTTGGGATATTTAATTGACATTAGCGATCGCAAACAAGCCGAGTTGGAACTTCAGCAAGCTAAAGAAGCAGCAGAAACAGCAAACCGAGCCAAAAGTATGTTCCTGTCCAATATGAGCCACGAACTCCGTACTCCTCTCAATGCTATTTTGGGATTTACACAATTGATGAGTTACGATCCTGTTCTGACTCCCGAACTCCAACAAGATCTGGCGATCGTCAATCGTAGCGGCACACATTTATTGGAATTGATTAACGACATTTTAGATTTATCCAAAATTGAGAGCGGACACATGACACTCTCTCTTTCTGACTTTGACATAAAAAATTTGCTGATTTCTATTGAAGAAATGTTGCAAATTAAAGCCCAGTCGAAAGGATTGAAACTAATTGTCGAGCTAGAACCGAATCTTCCCCAATTTGTGCATAGCGATGAGAAAAAACTGTATCAAGTCTTAGTCAATCTGCTCGGTAATGCGATTAAGTTTACTAATCAAGGAAGCGTCACCTTACGAGTGAAATCAGAACAGAGCGACCAAACGTCCTGTCGCCTATGTTTTGAAATTGAGGATACTGGAGTGGGGATTGCTCCAACAGAAGTTGACAGCTTATTTAAGGCGTTCGTGCAAGCTGAAGCTGGGAATAAATTGAATCAAGGTACTGGTCTAGGTTTAGCTATCAGTCAAAGATTTGTCCAACTCATGGGTAGTCAGATTCGGGTTCAAAGCACATTGAATCAGGGCAGCATTTTTTACTTTGAACTTGGGGTAAACTTACCTCAAGCAGTCTGCCTTGCCTCAGAATTGCCTAAACAAAGAGTGATTGGTATAGCTCTAGGACAACCAACTTACCGCATCCTTGTGGTTGAAGATGTAGAGGAAAATCGCCGCTTATTGGTCAAACTCCTTACCTCAGTCGGTTTTGAGGTGCGCGAAGCAACACAGGGAGTTGAAGCACTATCCCTGTGGGAAAGTTGGTCTCCACACCTGATTTGGATGGATCTACGAATGCCGATCGTGGATGGCTACACAGCTACTAAACGCATTAGAGAACACCCTCATGGACAAGAGACTGTCATTATTGCTTTAACTGCCAGCGCTTTTGAAGAAGTGCGACAGAAAGCTCTTATGGCTGGTTGTGACGACTTTATGAGCAAGCCATTTCAGGAAAGGCTCGTCTTTGACAAACTCGCTCACCACTTGGGAGTAGAGTACATCTACACAGTTGTAGGAAAAGATTCCCAAAAACTATTTGTTGATTCTTTATCTCCAGAAGATATAGCCGTGATGTCCTCTCAGTGGTTAGAACAAATGTATAAAGCTGCCTACTATGTTGATCCTGAAGTCATGAACGAGCTAATCAAACAAATTCCCGCATCTAAATCAACCCTTTCCAGTGCGCTAATTGATTGTGTGGATAACTTTAAGTATGACCAAATTGTGAATTTAATTCGACCTATGCTCCCGAATCCAGTTTAGTTATCTAGTTTAAGGACAAAGAAGCTATAGTGCTCTAAGTAGTGGCTATATCTCTAATAAACCTCTCCCATAATTCCCAATTTCTTTACCCGCTGGGTTTATGGCTGCGGGTACCTTAAAGGCTCCGCAGCCATAAACCCACGCTTAAATAAGGGCTTCAACGGTTCATCAATAATACCAAATGCGGGTTAATTCTCTCTTTTATAGATGGATAAAAAAATTACGCTACGTATTATTTTAACACACCCAATATGTGGTTTATTTTGAATAAAGACTGTCACAAACTGTAGTAAGTATGCTGTAACTAGGTTTGACCGGGTTGGGATTTGCCAGCATATAAGCTAAGATTTGCGCCAAGCCCGCTTCGATCGAAAATGAAACTCGCTTCAATTCTATTACCATCAGCCACAACTGCTATTTTAAAACTAAAATATCGAGGCTACTTTTGATGATAACGCCTTCATCTTCTTCGGAAAATTCGACGGATTTTTCTGGCTTAATGTAGAAAGGATGAAGATAAAACTCGCCTGCAAATAACAGCGGAGAAACGATCGACAAACTGATGGTTTTTTCCAGCATCTGCGGATAATCCAGCAAGTTGAAGTAACCCGCTTTAATCTGATATAGGTGTCGTTTTTGAAAGTCTGTGATTTAGGGCAACTCGTCTTGCCATTCTCTGAAAAATGGGTCGTATGTGACAAGTTGAATGCCAAAAAGTGTTTTTAATTATTCAAATGTGACATTTGTAACTGGAATTGTTTGAACCATAATTCAAGCGAGTTAATTTTATGGCTACTTATAATTTTATCAAATTTCCAGCTAATAGTATGTCTCCTAGAACGATAATAACAAAATTGGTTCGTAGTGAGGACGGAGAGTCCTAATCCAACTCGATCTGACTTGAATTACTCACTACGAAATGGTAACGGTTATTTTATTGAAGATGATATAATAAGTCAAAATAGAATTCTGCTAATTCCAAATTTTTTGCAAATTGAGAACAAATCCCGGCAAAACATTTTCCCCAGAAAGGGTGAGAGGAGATTGTAAAACTTCCACATCTTGGCCGGGGCGATAAATTTCAACTTCCCGTTTTTTGCGGTTAATCAGCCAACCCAAACGACAGCCATTTTCCATATATTCTTGCATTTTTTCCTGAGTCTTTTTCAAGCTGTCAGTTGGGGAGAGAATTTCCACAGCAAAATCGGGACAAAGCGGGATAAATTTTTCTCTTTGTTGAGGTGTTAAAGCTTCCCAGCGCGATTTTTCTACCCAAGACGCATCGGGAGAGCGATCGGCTTTATTTGGCAGAGTAAATCCTGTGGAGGAATCAAAGGCTTCACCGAGTTGGGTTTGTTCGTTCCAAAGTCCAATCTGTAAGTTGAATTTTGAGTTGCTTCTTCCCGTTTCTCCTCCGGTTGGGGGCATGACAATTAATTCTCCGCTGGCGTTGCGTTCGAGTTTCAAGTCTGGGTTTTCTTCGCACAGTTGATAAAACTGTTCTGAAGTTAGTTTGATAATGGAATTGAGGTTTAAGGTGATAGCAGTCATTGTTATTTACCTGCTGTTTGTAGGAACTTGATTAAGAATTAAAAATGGGATTAGTCATTTTTAATTCTTAATTCTTAACTTCTAATTCTACTGCAATTGTTTGATTCTGTTGAGTGCGTCTTGATAGGCGCTGGTTCTTCCGCCTTGCTTGTAAAGTTCTGCTGCTTTTTGAAAGTCGGCAATTGCTTTCGGTTGGTCTTTGTTGTCCAGGTAAGCTAAAGCTCGGTTGTAGTAAGCGTCGGCAAAACCGGGATTGGCTGCGATCGCCCGCGTGTATGCTTGAATAGCAGTGGAACCGCGAGTGGGATCGAGTTCGGGCAAGCTGGCGGTGATGAGAGTGCGGGCATTACCGATATTAAAAAACAATTCAGGGGTATATTTGGGTTTGAAAGCGAGTGCTCTGTTGAAATCCGCGATCGCCTCCCAAGCATCTCCTTGATCTAACAGCGAAAGTCCTCGAAAATAATAAGCTTGGGCATCTTGCGGATTGGCGGTGGATACCGGGCCGCTGGTTGGGGGAGTATTGTCTACTTTCAACTCGGATTTGTTGATTCCCGCCGCCACAAGCTTCCCGATAAATGTATTGATGGGAACTGCTGCGTTAAATCCGGTTTTAATCGGGGCGACTTCGCCGGAACTCGTTTGCGCGAAACCGAATTCCCCTTGTCCGTGTAAACCGATGACTCGGCCTTCCGAGTCAAAAACTGGGCCGCCACTCATGCCACTCCAAGTTACTGCCTGATACCGCAAAGTGTAACCTTCCGGGCGGTTGCCCGGGCGGCTGGTAACGAGTCCGGGAGAGAGTTCGGGTTCTCGTTCAGCGCCGAAAAGTCCGCCCGTAGCGGGATAGCCGTAAACGAAGATTTGAGTGCCGATGACGGCTTGATCGGAATCTGCGATCGTGGCGACTGGATATTCTTCGGGGCTTTCAAATTTGACTACGGCTAAATCCGGGTCAGTGTCGGCGGTTTGCAAACGGGTGACGGAGGTTGCTTGATAGTTTTTGCCTTTAGACGTGCGAACGGTGTATTTCACGTCTGCTTTTTCTACGACGTGGTTGACTGTTAAAACTGTGTAAGTTTTGCCTTTTTTGGCAATAATTACGCCAGAACCGTCTCCTAGGGAACTGTTAATTTGTACTGTCAGCGGCCCGGCAATGCTGGCGACTTCTTGGGGCGTTTTGGCGATCGCGGGTTGGCTGATGACTATGGTTAAGGCTGCCGTAGTTCCTGCTAGCAGGGTGGTTAAGGTGTCGTAACGAGAAAAATTTATATTCATGGCTATTGCTAATTAGTAGTTGGGTAGCGGGATTTCGGGAAGAAAGGGCGATCGGGGTTGGTTTGTGCTTTTTTGTGTTTAGTTTTATTACTGATTTGACGCAAAGGATCTCGGCTTTGTTCTTTAGTGATAATTTTACTCGCTTTTTTGTTCCGCGATTCGCTATTTCAATGTAGGGTGTTGATGGGCGCACCTTACTTAATCTCAATGTAGTACCCTGCCCAACTTACTTATTAAAACTAAATAATACATGACTCAAACTCGGTACTTAATTCTTCCTTAGTCATGGTTCCCCCTGCGACTCGCATGACTAAATCCTATGCTCGCTCGTCCGTCAAATTCCGAGTGCAAGCATTTAAACGCAACAAGGTATCTGTTACCGCAAAAGCCGTTCGTTTATTTCCGTCAATAAAGGGATGATTCATCGCTATCTGATAGAGATAGGCGGCTTGTTCGCTAATTGTGGGATGCAAAAAATTACCGCCAAAAGTTGCTTGTGGCTGATCCAAAGCCGACTCCAACAAGCCTTCGTCTATGACACCGGGAGTGGCACCAAATCTCTCTATCTGTATGGCGTGAATACTTAAAAACCTACTTGTGCTGAGAAAATTAGGAGTTGGCAAGGCTACGGTAAACGTCATTTCTTTGGCGTTCTAAATCTAGATATGCCTGCCATGCTTTGGATTCTAGTTTTTGCTGTTCCTCAGTCTTTAAGGAACGAACAAATTCAAGCACTTTCAGCAGCACGGGTTCTGGTACTTCGTCTAGTTATTAAAGAAGTTGGTCTTTTGCAGTCCTATTTTTTTCTAAAAATCTTACAACCAGTTTACAACTTATTGTAGCTTGGTTGATTTAGATACCTGACTTCTTGAAGAAGTCGGGTATCTCGCCTTCAGGAATTATACCAAATATTTATTAGTCCCCCTCTGCCCGGACTTTTTTTGTATAGTAGCGGTTTCAATCGCCGATCAATCTTTGATATCCTGCCACCCATTCCACGATCGCCTCAGTCAATCCATCTAAGGTATATTCTTTGGCTTCCACATCTAACTTACCCAATAAATTTTGGCAGCTTTTGGAAGTTTCCGGGCCGATGGATGCGATGCAAACGCTTTCCAACCAATCCTTAGACAGGGACAATTTTGGGCTTTGTTGTATGAGATTGCAAAAGTTATGTACGGTTTTGGAACTGGCAAATGTTATGATATTTACGGCTTGATTTTGGAGTGCGGATAGGGCGATCGGATCGATTGTTTCGGGACAGCAAGATTGGTAAGCTGGCACTTCTATTACTTGCGCTCCTTTGGCGGTGAATTCTTTAACTAAAACTTCTCTGCCGCCGCTTTCTACTCTCGGAAATAGGATTTGGCAGTTTTGCAAGTTATCGGGGAAGTTTTCGACTAGGGAATCGGCGACAAAGTTGGGGGGAATAAAGTCTGGTTGTAGAGAGTGCGATCGCAAACTTTCTGCTGTTTTTTTACCGACAACTGCTATTTTAATGCCAAACAAGCTGCGGGCGTCTTTGCCTTTTGCTTGTAATCGTTGAAAAAAGCAGTCTACAGCGTTGTGGGAAGTGAGAATTAACCAGTGAAAGCTTGACAATTGTGCGATCGCGCTGTCTAATGGTTCCCAACTCGAAGGCGGCCCAATTACTAAGGCGGGCATTTCGATAACGCGGGCTCCTTGTTGCTGGAGTCGATCGCTAAATTCAGCAGACTGAGAAACAGATCGCGTGACTAAAATGGTTTTTCCGGCTAGCGGCAATTGGCTGTTGTTAGCGGTGACTGGTGTATCGATCATATTTGTGCTTTCTGGCTGAATTAGATATTCGCGCAATCTGACTACTTCCCCAATTACGATCACACAAGGCGATAGAGATTGACCTGCTGTTTGCTGTACCATGTTGGAGAGAGTGCCCAGCCAAATTTGCTGTTCGGGGCGGCCACAATCTCGGATAATGGCGATCGGAGTTTCGGTCGATCGTCCGTGCTTTTGCAATTGCCAGACGATCTCGCTTAAATTGCGTCCTCCCATCAATATTACCAAAGTTTCTATCTGCACTAATGCTTCCCATTCCAAAGCGTCCGGTTCATGGGCGCTCATCACTGCAAAACAGCGACTCATTACCGGATCTGTGAGGGGAATTCCTGCTAGTAAAGGTGCGGATAAGGCGGAGGAAATTCCGGGTATTACTTCAAACTCGCAGCCCGCTGTGATTAATGCTTGAATTTCGGAACTGGAACGACCAAAAATAAACGGATCGCCGCTTTTTAGCCGCACGATTTGCTTTCCGAGTTGGCAATGTTCTACCAGCAAGCGGTTGATTTCTTGCTGCTGCGTGGAAGGTTTGCCGCCGCGTTTACCGACTTCGATTTTCCGACACGTTGCTGGGATTAATTCGAGTTGCGGGATGTCGATGAGAGCATCGTAGATTAAGACTTCGGCTTGGGATAGCAGTTTGTGCGATCGCACTGTCATCAAGTTACAATCTCCGGGCCCTGCACCGACTAGATAAACTTTCCCTTTGTGGTTTTTCACAATTCCTCCTCGATAGTATAGTTGTATGAATATTGCTAGCGTATAGTAAGCTGCCGATCGCGAACCCTACCCTATAGTAATAGTAAGGTGTGAATGGCTCACCCTACGCTATACTCAGCAGTTTATTGTATAATAAAACCTATTTATGCAGATTATCATCATCACGGCCGCCGATGCCAATTACTTTGAATTGGTGCGAGGCACTATTTTATCGGTGCGGGAAAAACCAGAGGGTGAAAATGTGGCGATCGGCTTTTTCGATCTCGGCTGTACTCCCGAACAGTTGCAGTGGCTCAAAACAAAAGTTAATATCATTCAAAAGCCCGATTGGGACTTTGACTTTCCGGGCAGAAATGAAGCTCCCCAACATTTAAAAGGATTATTAGTTAGACCTTGTTTGCGAAAATACTTTCCCAATTTTGATATATACCTTTGGATCGATGCGGATGCTTGGGTTCAAGACTGGAGAGCAATTAATTTGTTGGTTGCAGGAGCATCGCGCCGGGGGCTGGCAATTATTCCCGAAGTTCACAGGGCGAGCTTGCAGCAGTACGGACAACTTCCTCAATTTTGGCAGTGGGTTTATCAACAATACGAAGCTAACTTTGGTGAAGAAATTGCTAAGAAATTCTACAGTTATCCGATATTAAATGCCGGAGTTTTCGCACTCCGAAAAGATGCTTTGCACTGGGAAATATGGGCTGAAAAACTCAATCAAGGATTGCAAAGATCCGGCTGTGTCATGACAGACCAATTTGCCCTCAACCTCGCTGTTTACAGTGGCGAATTGTTCAATCTGACTGAAATGCTCCCAGCTTGGTGCAATTGGATATTCAACGGTTTTCCGGTTTGGGACAAGCAGCGAGGCTGTTTTGTGGAGCCGTACTTGCCGCAGGAGGCGATCGGCATTTTGCATTTAGCTGGCCGCCAGCAGTTGGATCGAGTACAATTGATGGCAACTGACGGCGATATACTGGAAATGAGCGTCCGTTATCAACCTAAAAAACAGGCAGCAATAACAATATTTCAAGAACCCAAAATGACTGAGCCAGCACCTAAAATTAACAAAAATAATTTATTACAACCAGGCGATTATGTTTCCCCTGGGTTCCAAATAATTATACCTGACTCCTATTTCCCCAATATGATTATTGCCGATCCAAATGCGAGTAACTGGCATTACTTGCGCCGGGAAATTCCGCATAATTGGTATGCAGATAAGCGCTATCCATTTATCGGGTTTTTGAATCGCGACGAAGCGCACATCCTTTACAATACAGCTCTGCAATTCAAAGGTAAAAAGGCCTTAGAAATAGGCTGCTGGCTAGGGTGGTCTGCCTGTCACTTAGCCCTCGCAGGAGTTGAGTTAGATGTCGTCGATCCGCTGTTAGAAAGAGAAGACATCAGACAAAGCGTAATCGATTCAATTCAAGGCGCTCTCAATGCGTCGGGAGTTCAAACCTCAGTCGAGCTAATACCAGGCTACAGCCCCCAAAGAGTAGAAGAATTTTCCGCTCAATTCAACCGCAAATGGTCATTAATTTTTATTGACGGAGAACACGGAGGTGATGGGCCGTTAAATGATGCCATTGCGTGTGAAAAATTGGCTGAGGAAGATGCAATAATTTTATTTCACGACTTAACCGCTCCCGATGTTGGTAAAGGTTTAGATTACTTGAAGCAAAGGGGATGGCAAACAGTAGTATATCAAACAATGCAAATTATGGGGGCTGCTTGGCGGGGCAATGTCGAGCCAGTAAAACATCAACCCGACCCCAATATTTCCTGGCAGTTGCCAGCACATTTGCACGGTTACAATATTAGCAGTTTAGAGACAATTAATTCTCAAACAGCCAGCCAAATTAATCAAAACCAACAGTCATCTTATACAAGAGATTTTCACCAATTAATCAGAGAAGGAACTCGCAGTTCTGCTAGGGAAATTATTCCCCTGCTGTTAGACTTGCTGCAACCCATTTTACCTAAAAGTGTGGTAGATGTGGGCTGCGGTACGGGAAGTTGGTTAGCTGCGTTCCACACGTTGGGAATTGCTGATTTTTTGGGAATAGATGGTGATTATGTCGATCGCACTATTTTACAAATTCCTTTAAATCAGTTCCAATCCGCCGATTTAAAGCAACCGCTGCAAATAAACAGAAAATTTGACTTAGCAATTTCTCTGGAAGTTGCCGCACATTTGCCGGCTACCTGTGCCGAAAACTTTGTTAATTCTCTCACTCAACTAGCACCGGTGATTCTGTTTTCTGCTGCGATACCATTTCAAGGAGGCGTCGAACACGTTAACGAACAGTGGCCACAATATTGGGTTTATTACTTTCAGAAAAACGGCTATGCAGTTATTGACTGCTTGAGAAAAAAGATATGGAACAATGACAAAGTAGAGCCTTGGTACGCTCAGAATATCTTAATTTTTGTTAGACAAGAATACTTGTCGGGATATCCGAGGTTAGTAAATGAATATCAAAATACCGATCTGAATCAATTAGCCATTGTCCATCCCAAGATTTATTTTTACAGCTTGCAAGCTGCTAGAAATTCGGCACATAATTTACAATCAGAAAGTGTCAAACAAGTTACAGCATCGCCACAATTGGCAGATCGACCTTTGGTATCTGTGATTATTCCCTGCTACAATCAATCTCATTTTTTGGTGGAAGCAGTAACTAGCGTGATTAACCAAACTTACAAAAATTGGGAAATTATCATTGTCAATGACGGCAGCTTAGATACTACCAGTACAGTAGCAAAAAATGCAATTGCAGCAAATCCCCAGCATCAAATTAGGCTAATAGAACAAGCTAATCAAGGGATATCAATGGCTAGAAATACTGGCATAGCGGCAGCAAACGGCCAATACATAATGCCCTTAGATGCCGATGATATCTTAGCTCCAAATGCCTTGAGTTGTCTTTTAGAAATATGTCTAAAATCCAAAGTACCTTGCATAGCATTTGGTTCTTATCAACTTTTTGGCGGCAATGAAAATCACACAATACCCAGTTATGATTTATATTCACCCAAAAAGATCAAACAATTTAATATGATTTGCACGTCTTCATTGTATCACAAATCAGTTTGGAATTTGGTCAACGGTTACAAAGCAGAGATGAAAGAAGGTTATGAGGATTGGGAATTTTGGGTTAATTGTCACAAACATAGCATTCCTTTTTTGGGAACCAGAGAAATAGTTCTTAATTATCGTAGCGTTCATGGTTCTAGGAATGAAACTGCTCAAAGTTACCATCATAAATTGGTAGCACAAATTGTTTCTTACAATCCAGAACTATACGATATTGAAAGTGTAAACAGTGCTAACAAACTATTGGAATCAATCGCAAATTAATCTTTTTTATAAGGACTAAAGTCTATACTACGAACAATTTTCCGAAAGTTTGTAGTATAGACTTTAGTGTTATCTACATATCGGCAATCACATCCAAAAAACGCTTAACCTGTTTTTCCCAAGTCCAATCCAGCATAAAATTAGCCGCAGCTAAACCGCGACGTTTTGATTCTTCGCGATTAGTATAAACTTGTTCCAAAGCCTCGACAACTTCTGCAACCTCAGACTCTCCCCAACCTTCTACACCGGAAAAAGGAGCCGTCAGTTTAACTCGTCCTTGACTCCATAAAGGATAACAAATGTGGCTGTAAATCAAGTCTAAATGACCAGTATTTGCTGATAGAATAGTCGGAATTCCGCAAGCCATACTTTCCATCGCCACTAAATTAGTGCCGCCTTCGCAGCGGTTGGTAAAAACAGCGCAGTCGGCTTCTCGCAAAATTTGTCCAGCGAGGTGATTGGGAATTAAGCCGATGTCGATAAAAGAGTCAACTGGCAAACCGTTAGCCACTAACCATTGGGAAATTCCTAAACTTCCGTCGCCGTTGATATTGGGAAGTCCCGCAACGTTTCCGGTTTGTTCGATTCCTAACATATACTGAGGCCAAAAATTGTGCCATGTTGTTAGTAACAAAGCCTCTGGATGTTTGGCGCGAAATCGTTTGAAAGCGGCAATTACAATATCTTGACCTTTGCGATATTCCAGTTTGCCGCCGGAGAAAATGACGAAGCGATCGCCAAATAGATTAGATTTAGGTGCAGGATGGAAAATTGTTGGGTCAATTCCTTGATGTACCATCGCCACATTAGTCAAGCCACAGCTTTTCAAAACATCCGCATTCCAGTTGGAACCTGCGACAATCGCGCTATATTTTTTGGCTGTTTCTAGTGCTTCTGCTGTGATTCGCGTGTCTTCAAAAAATATGACTCCTATTTGACAAGCGCTGGTAATTTGATTGTCAACTCCAGAGGATGCTAAATTATTCCCCAAAGCGTAAAGTACGGGAAAATTACAACTGATTTGTTTGTCGGAATTGGCTGCTACTAATTCCTGAAAACTTTTTTGCTTTTCAATTACAGGTAATAACAGGGATTTATGCAGCGGATTCATCGCTTCTGAGGTGATGGATGGCGGTGCTAAAAGCGCAACTTGCCAGGCTGGATTTTGCAGCAGTTGTAGTGTTAAATTCACGCCGTAAATTCCCCAACCGCTGGTGATGCTGATCGGCCAACTGATGCCGATTCCTGTAATTTGTGGGGGAGTTTCTGGGGGTTGGATTTGAGGCGGAGCATAAGAATCTGCGTTAGCAGGCTGAGGCTGGGAACGAGTAGATTGTAGGGGCGGTGCCCCCGTGCCCGCCCTCTCTAGCAAGGCTGCTTTTATACGATCGCAAACTCCATCCCAATCATCGGCTTTTTGCTGCCTAAACAACCGCGCAGTGGGATACCAAGGGCTATCTTCGCGTTCCAGCATCCAGCGCCAATCGGGAACAAAAGGCAGCAAAATCCACACGGGTTTGCCCAAAGCACCGGCCAAGTGCGCGACAGAAGTATCTACGCAAATTACTAAATCGAGTTGCGAAATAATTGCTGCGGTGTCGGCAAAATCGACGCAATGTTCGCTTAAATCTTCAATTTGGTGTTGCTTTAATAAAGTGCGTGAAGCGCAGCTATCCTGTAGGGAACCGCCCGCTGACAAATCTTTCTGAAGACTGTAAAAACTCACTCCCGGAACCTCTACAAATTTCAGAAAATCGCTCAATTTACACGATCGCCGATGATTGTTGCGGTGCAGCGGGCCGCCCGCCCACACAATACCTACTTTTAGTTTATTGTTCGGCTCTAGGGAAAATTTAAAATCCTGTGGCGGAGCTAAATAAGGAATATTCGCCGGTATATTTTCCAAAGTCGTTCCCAGAATTCGCGGCAAACTTAGCAGCGGGGCTTGCACTTGAAAATCTATCAAATCGCTCGGCCTGACTCCTACTCGATCTACTCCTGCAATTCCTTCAAACAAACGCTTCAGCAAGACATGACAAGCCACAATAACTTTGCCACCTTTTTGCTTAACTAAAGGAGCGTAGCGGATAAACTGTATCGTATCCCCAAAACCTTGTTCGGGGTGCAATAAAATTGTTTTTCCCTGCAAATCCGAGCCGTCCCAAAGCGGTTTCTCAAAAGAGCGCTGATCCAATTGTTGAGTTTGCCAGCGCGATTCGTACTCTGCAAAACCAGCATCAAAATTCCCAGTTAAAAGCAAAGCTAATGCTAGTCTCAAGCGCCAATTTGGCGAGTTGGGACGTAGTTGAATTGCTTTATTGTAGAAGTCGATCGCCTCTACGACTTGTCCCTGTTCTTCGAGGGCATAACCCAAATATAAGTTAGTTTCAGCCTGGTTAGAATTGATTTTTAGCGATTTTTGGTAATGAGCAATAGCCTCGGCTATTTGCCCGTTTTCCTGTTTGAGATAACCTAAATAACTGTGGGCTTCGGCGTGGCTGGGTGATGCGGCAATTACTTGTTCGTAACGAGCGGCTGCCTCTGCTTTTTTACCTTGTTTTTCTAAGGCATTTGCTATGTGAAATTGTACCTGTGCGGGCGATAAAGAAAATCGAGGCGAAGCTTCGGTATCTTCCTTACCAGGCACAGCCTGGGAACGAGTAGATTGTAGGGGCGGTGCCCCCGTGCCCGCCCTCTCTAGCAAGGCTGTTTTTATGCGATCGAATACTTCCTCCCAATCGCCCGGTGTTTGCTGCCGAAACAGTCGCGCCGTCGGATACCAAGGGCTATCTTCGCGTTCCAACATCCACCGCCAATCCGGCATAAAACACAGCAAAATCCATACGGGTTTACCCAAAGCACCAGCTAAGTGCGCCACAGCAGTATCCACGCAAATTACTAAATCTAGTTGCGATATCACCGCCGCAGTATCGGCAAAATCGTTCAAATTGTCGCTCAAATCTATCACGGGAATTTGAGTTAACAAACTACGAGTGTCAGCCGAAATTTCTTTCTGAAGACTGTAAAAACTTACACCGCAAATATCTAACAATGTCAGGAAATAGCTTAAATCGCTCGACCGCTGAGAATCCTTCAAATGTTCTGAACTTCCCGCCCACGCAATCCCAACTTTGAAATTGCGATTCCCTACGGGATAGCTGTGCTTCACGGAAGTTAGGGAAAATTGCCAATTCGGCGGCGCAGCTAAATAAGGAACATTTGCCGGTATATTTTCTAAATTTGTTCCCAGAATATGAGGCAAACTCATCAGCGGTGCTTGTACTTGGAAATCCGGCAATTCATCCATCCGAACCGCCACTTGTGCGATGCCAGGAATCTGCTTAAATAAACCCTTCAGTTCTTGATAGCACGAAATGATTACTTTACCACCTTTTTGCTGCACAATTGCCGCGTATCGCACAAATTGAATGGCATCGCCCAAACCTTGTTCGGATCGGAGCAAAATAGTTTGTCCGTTCAAATCTGAACCATCCCAAACTGGTCGGTCAAAATTCAACCGCGGCAATTTTTTCGCCTGTTCTGTTTGCCAGCGCCACTCGTATTCTGCTAAACCGCGCGGCAAGTCCCCAGTCAACAGCAAGACTAAGCTTAAATTGAAGTGAGCTTTTACACAATTAACATCAATTTCTATTGCTTTTTTGTAACACGAAATTGCTCGATTTACGTCTCCTAATTGTTCAACTGCACTGCCTAAATTAGTAATAGCTTCTACATAATTATGGTTCAAAGATATGGCTCGTTCTAAGCTAGAAATTGCCTGTTCTATTTTTCCCGCCCCCAAGCATAACGTTCCCAGGTGATAGTGTCCTGTAGGATTGTTTGGTTCTACTCCTATTGCACGCTCGTAAAGCCGTTCAGCCTCGTCTAGCTGAGATTGTCTTTCCATCGCCACACCCAAATTTATCAGCGCGGGCACGTAATTGGAATTGACAGAAAGTGCTTGATGAAAAAACGCGATCGCACTCTGCAACTCGCCCTGCTGCTGGAGTATCGCGCCGAGATTGTTGAGAGCTTTGACGTAAACCGGATTCAGGGCGATCGCCTTTTGAAAGCAAGATATAGCAGCCATTATATTGCCTTGATCTTGCAGCAAAATACCCAAGTTATTGTGGGATTGAGCGCAGTTTGGATCTATTTCAATCGCGCGCTGATAATAGGTGGCAGCTTCGGCTAAATCACCTGTTTGGTGCAGCGTCACTGCCAAATTAGTCGTAGCCTCTATTGAATTCGGCTGCAAAACCAAAGCATTTTTAAAATAAGCGATCGCCTCGGCCAATCTTCCTTGCGACTTGAGAATATTTCCCTGATTGAACTGTTTTTGATATAATTCAATATTGGTTTGAGTTTCTCTTGGCGGTATAGCTGGTTTATGCTGACAAATTCTTTCTCTCAGCGCCAAAGCAGCTTCTTCTAAAACTCCTTCCCAATCTCCCGCTGTTGACTGGCGAAACAGCCACGCCGTGGGATACCAAGGACTATCTTCGCGTTGCAACATCCACCGCCAATCCGGCACAAAACAGAGCAAAATCCACACTGGTTTGCCCAAAGCACCAGCCAAGTGTGCCACACAAGTATCTACAGAAATCACTAAATCCAGAGCGGAGATTGCCGCCGCAGTATCCGCCAAGTCGTGCAAATAAGAGCTTAAATCTGTTACTGGCATTTGCTCTAACAAAGCGCGATCGTCTGCTGTCATTTCCTTTTGCAAACTGTAAAAATCTGCTCCGGGAATATCTAACACTTTGGTCAATAAATTCAGGGGTAACGATCGCACCTTATTGTGGGAATTTTTAGGATTTCCAGACCACACAATCCCCACTTTCAAATTAGGAGTTTGGCTGAGAGTAAATTCCCAACCGGGCGGCGGAGCTAAATAAGGAACTTTGGCCGGTATAGTTTCTAAAGTTGTTCCCAGAAGGTGTGGCAAACTCATTAGCTGCGCGTGAACCTGAAAATCCGGCGCATCCTCTGGATTAACTATTAACCCATCGATTCCCGAAACTTGTGCAAACAACCGCTCCAAGTGGGGTAAACACCAAACAATTACCCGGCCGCCTTTTTGCTTGACTAAATCTGCGTAGCGGATAAACTGAATTGCATCGCCTAAACCCTGTTCCGGGCAAAGCAAAATAGTTTTTCCCTGCAAATCTTTGCCATCCCAAAGCGGCTGAATAAAGTTGTGGGAGCGGAACTGTTTTTCTTTAACTAGGAGCCGCCATTCGTACTCGTAAAAACCGCGCTGAAAGTCTCCCGCCAGCAGCAACGCTAAACCTAAATTTAGGTGAGATTCAGGATGGCCGACATTGAATTTAACTGCTTGGCTGTAGCAGGTGACAGCATCTGCAAATTGGCCGCGATCGTGCAAAGCACTTCCCAAATTGGTGAGGGGATTAATATAACCGGGTTTGAGTTCGATCGCCCGACGGTAACAATCGATCGCCTCTGCCATTTTTCCCGCTTCCTCAAAAGCTTTGCCGAGATTGTTCAAAGCTTCAGGAAAGTCGGGTTTCAGGCTCAAAGCTTGCTCATAGCAACCGATCGCATCTTCAATTTTGCCCTGTTTCTGCAGGACAATTCCCAGATTGCAGCGAGCCTGTGCACTGGCTGGCAATTGCTGAATCGCTTGCTGGCAAACGGCTAGAGCCTCATCTAACTTGTCTTGCTGTTGCAGTGAACTCCCCAAACCGATTAGAGTTTCTGCTAAATCCGGTTGCAGTGCAGTCGATCGCTCGTAGTATGCGATCGCGCGGTCAATTTTGCCCTGTCGGATCGAGGCGTATGCTAAGTTGTGCAGGGCCTCCACATAATTTGGCTCGATCGCGATCGCCCGTTCGTAATTGGCGATCGCCTGTTCGTAATTCGCGCCCGCTTCCTCCCCTTGTGCCTCCAAAGCAATTCCCAAATTCAAATAAGCCGCCGCGCAATTAGGATTGACTTGAATCGCTTGCTCGTAGCAGCTTATAGCCTCTGCCACATCCCCTTGCTCTTCCCGCAACAGGCCCAAATTAATCAGCGCTTCCGCGCAATTCGGGTTCAAAGAAAGCGCCCGCTCATATTGTGCGATCGCCTCTTCACTCTCCCCTGCTTCTGCGAGCGCGCTGCCCAAATTGCTCGCAGTTTCCGCCAAATTCCCGTCGATTGCTAGCGCTTGTCGGTAGTGCGCGATCGCCTCTGGGAGCCTGCCCGCTTGCTGTTTGACAACGCCTAAATTGCTGTGCGCGGCTGCGTAATTAGGATCGAGCGCGATCGCTCGCTCATAACATTCGATCGCACCGCCAAAATCGGCTTGCTGCTGCAAATCCACGCCCAACCGAAACTCTGCATCCGCCGCATCCGAGGGCACAAATCCTGCAGCAACCGGGCCTAGAGCTTCCGCAACCCGATCGAAAACGTCCTCCCAGTCGCCCCGCTGATGCTGGCGAAACAGCCGCGCCGTCGGATACCAAGGACTATCTTCCCGTTCCAGCAGCCACCGCCAATCCGGCGAAAACGCCAGCAAAATCCACACCGGTTTGCCCAAAGCGCCCGCCAAATGGGCGACAGCGGTATCGACACTAATGACTAAATCCAGTTTGGCGATCGCAGCCGCAGTATCGGCCAAATCGCCAAAATACGGGCTCAAATCTACGATCGACGTTTGATTCAACAGCGCGCGATCTGCCTCGGAAACCTCTTTCTGCAAGCTGTAAAAACTTACCCCCGAAACGTCCAAAAGCGGCAGAAACTGGCTTAAACTGCACGAACGCTGCTTGTTTTTGCGGTGTTTTGGATTCCCCGCCCAGACAATGCCAACTTTCAAAGTGCGATCGGGCAGAAGCGTAAATTCAGCACCCGCAGGCGGAGATAAATAAGCAGTATTTGCTGGTATTGTTTCCAGCTTTGTACCGATAATATAGGGCAAACTCAACATCGGCGCTTGCACGTCAAATTCCGGCAGTGGCTCGCCTTTAACTATTAGCAAATCAATGCCGTCAACCGTTGCAAATAAACGGTGCAATTGCGGGTAACAGCCCACAATGACCCTACCGCCTTTATTTTTGACGATCGCAGCGTAGCGAATAAACTGAAGCGAATCACCTAAACCTTGTTCGGCGTGCAGCAAAATAGTCTTTCCCACCAAATCAGAACCGTCCCACAGCGGCCGGTATTCTCTCGCCGAAACTGTATTATCCGATCCCGCCAAAAAACAGGAATGACCAGTGTGAAATTCTTTAATTTGCCAGCGCCACTCGTATTCGGCGAAACCATTTTCCAAATCTCCCACCAACAGCAAAGCCAAGGATAAATTCAGGTGAGCGCTAGCATGATTTGGACTTAAATGAATCGCTCGTCTGTAGCAGGATATCGCATCTTCTACCGCGCCTTTTTCCAGAAATGTCCTGCCTAAATTGTTGATAGCTTCTACAAAGTCCGGCAGCAATTCTAGAGCTTTGTGATAATACTCCAGCGCATCTTCTAAATCGCCCTGTTCTTGCAACACTGTGGCGAGATTGTTGTAAGCTTCCCAGCTATGCGGATGAATTTCCAGCGCTCGCCGGTACAGCTCGATCGCCCTTACAAGTTCGCCTTTTTCTTGCCGCGCCACCGCTAAATTAATCAGTGCAGGTACGAAATCCGGTTGAGCTACAAGAGCTTGCTCGTAATGTGCGATCGCCTCTTCCACTTGACCTTGTTCCTCAAAAATCTTTGCCAGGTTGTAAGCTGTTTGAGGAATATTTGGATCGATGGCTAAAGCTTCTCGGTAATGGGGGATAGCGGCTTCCAATTCGCCATTTTCTTGCTTGAGAAAACCAAAATTAATCCGCGCTTGAACGCAATTTGGCTCAATAGATATAACCTGTTCGTAAAGGGCGAGCGCCTCTTCCTTCTCACCTGTTTCCATTAAATGTTCTGCTTGCCGCAATAAATCCTCTAAAACAGCTAAATCCTCGCCAGCCGTTCCGATCGCAATCGATGTCTCAATCCCCTGCGATTGCTTAGCTGCGGAGCCTTCTGCTAACCCTTCGCTCGCCATCACAAATATTTGTTTACTCTCTTTAACCACGCTTGTACCTGTCATTTTGAGAGCCACAGAATCGAGGTCAGGCGTATTATTAGCAGTCATTGCGAGGGAAACGAAGTCAAGCTGGTCGTGGGCAGAATCCTCGGAATAACTAGCAGTATTGGCGATCGCAAATAAACTCAAAGCCGCCTGTACTTCCTCAAACAATTCTTGCCAACTTTCCGGCTGACTTTGGCGGAAAAGCCTCGCAGTTGGATACCAAGGATTATCTTCACGATCCAGCAGCCAACGCCAGTCAGGAGCAAAAGAAAGCAGCACCCAAACCGGTTTTCCTAAAGCACCAGCTAAGTGCGCCACAGCCGTATCGACACTAATCACTAAATCCAGTTGAGATATAGCCGAAGCGGTATCAGCAAAGTCGTTCAAATGCGGAGTTAAATCTGGCACTAAGTGTTGGTTCAACAAAGTGCGATCGCTCTCGGACAAGTTTTTTTGTAAACTATAAAAAGCAATTCCCGGAACATCCAAAAATCGAATAAAATCGCTCAAACTGCAAGAACGCTGGTTGTCTTTCCGGCGCTGCGGACTCCCCGCCCAAACAATCCCTACCTTCAATTTGGCATCAGAAGAAAGTGCAAATTTGCACTCAGCAGGCGGAGCTAAATAAGGAACATTTGCCGGTATTGTTTCAAGAGTTGTCCCCACAATTCGCGGCAAACTCATCAGAGGTGCGTGAACGTCAAATTCTGGCAAACCTTCCAGACTAACTGATAAATATTCAATACCAGGAACTGTCGCAAACAACCGCATCAGTTCTGGATAGCAAGCCACCATCACTTTAGCGCCTCGGCGCCGAAGAATTGGGGCGTAGCGAATAAACTGAAGAGAATCGCCAAAGCCTTGCTCGACGTGGAGTAAAATAGTTTTCCCCTGCAAATCCGAACCATCCCAAATCGGCTGTTTAAATTGCCTCGGTTGTAGTTGCGGAGTGCGCCACCGCCACTCGTATTCAGCAAAACCGCGCTGAAAATCTCCGAACAATAGCAAAGTTAAACTTAATTCCAGGTGGGCGGTGGCGTTGTCAGGCTGCAATTCCAAGGCTCGACTGTGACAATAAAAAGCCTCTTGAAACTCTCCTAAATCGACCAAAGCGTGTCCGAGATTGTTAATTGCCTCCACGAAGTCTGGCTTTAACTTTAATGCTTGTCTGTAGTAGGATATTGCGGTTTTTACATTACCTTGTTCGTGGTAAAATGCTCCTACATTGTTGTGAGCTTCGGGATTGTTGGGGTCAAGTTTTACCGCTTGCTGGTAGCAGTTGAAAGCTTCCGCTAATTTACCTTGCTGCTGCAAAACTGTTCCCAAGCCCATCAGAGAATATGTCAAGTTGGGATTGATTTTTAAAGCGTGGAGGTAACAGGCGATTGCCTCGTCTAATTGATTTTTTTGTTTAAATAAATGTCCTAAGTTGTGCGCTGTTTCGTGCAGGTTGGGGTCGAGTTGCAGCGCTGTTTGGTAATATAAAATAGCCGCGTCTATTTCGCCTAATTGCTGTTTTGCCCACCCCAAATTATTGTAAGCGAGTGCGGAATTGGGCTGCATTTTGATGACTTGTTCGTAACTGGCGATCGCCCTTTGATATTCCCCTACATCCAGCAAAACATTAGCCTTATTTAAATGTGCTTCTACAAAATCTGGGTTTTGGGCGATCGCTTGTTCATAAAAGTCGATCGCTTCGGCAATTTTTCCCTGCTGTCTCGCCGCGATTCCCAACAAACACAGCACGTTTGCTGATTCCGGCTGCACTTCTATTATTTGCCGGTACAAATTTTCAGCTTCTAACAAACGGCCCGCTTGGTGATGTTCCCAAGCTAATTTCAAAGAGTCTTCGGTACCCAGTTTGCAGGCAGATTTCCGATTTTTTTTTTGAGAAGCCATAGTTGTCTTTGTTGTTTGGGAGTTCGCTAACTGGTAATTGCCAAATTGTTCTAATTTGTTAACTCTTCCTTCCTTCTTCCTTCTTCCCCCTTCCTTCTTCCCCCTTGCTTCTTCCTTCTTCCTGACATCCGTTACATCCGTTACATCCGTTACATCCGTTACAGAATCCGTTGCCGAACTCCCCCTTCTACCCCAACAAACAAGCTGCGGGAAAAATCAGATATTCTAAGAAAAACAACTTCCAGATAAACTGATAAAATGCAGCAATTTCTATTTTATCGTCCAAATCAACTTTCGCGCTCCAAAACCACATCAAACCCAAAGCCGCCAAATGAGAAACTGTCAGAAACACTAAATTAACATTAGACAATACGATCGCTCCGGCTAAAGTCGCGCCCAAATAACAAACCGTCAACACCCAGCGAGATAAATTAAAGACGGCCGGCTTGCCCAGCTCAATCGTAAACGTAGTAATATTGTATTGCTTGTCCCCTTCCATGTCGGGGATATCTTTAAAAATGGCGATCGCAAACGTAAACACCACAACAAAAACCGTCAGCACCCAAACTTCCGCAGGCATCCCAAAAGACATACTCTCCAAATTCCAGCCAGAAAAAGCGCTTTTCGCTCTTCCCAAATCCAACACCCAATTAAAGTGCAAAAATAACCCTAAATTTACGATCGCGCCACGCACCGTAAAAATGCACAGCGCCGCCCAAAAAGGAAACCGTTTCAGCCGAATTGGTGGCAGAGAATAAGCAGTCCCGATCGCCAAACTAACGCCAACGGTAGCCAGCAAAAACGGGCCTTGCAAAACCGCAGTCAAAATTGCTATAATTCCCGTTGCAATTACAATTAATTCCCCGGTTTTCCGAGAAAAAACTCCCGAGGCGATCGGCAAATACGGCTTATTTATTTTATCAATTTCAACATCTTCTAACTGGTTCAATCCCACAATATAAATATTGCCGCAAATGCAAGCCAACCAGGCACAAGCTAGGGGCCCCAATACAGGATTCACAAACAGCCGCGCACTTTGGGCGATCGCGTACAACGCCAATACACTCAAGCTAGTACCCACAATTGTGTGCGGTCGAGAAAACTCCCAAAATGCCCTCAGCCAGCTTTGCTGAGCCGAGCCATTTTTATCAATCCAAGACTTGCCAATCGAATCATTGCCCATAAATCTCACACCCGCACCACACAAATAATATTTTCTAAGGTGTGCAATGCACACCTTACTCATCAACTCAACACTCAAAACTTCTCTGATATATGCCTGCTATTTTACAGCACAAATCATCCCAAAACGAATCAACCCGCTCTGATATCCACGGCTCATCAATCCGAGAGCAAGTGCTGCTTGAATTGTCGTCCAACCGCTCGTGAGCAAACCCCAAATCGCGCTCGGAGTCAAAGCAGAATCGATCACCACATCCCAAAAAGGAGCAACAGCTTTTGACCAATCAGCGGTGCGAATACTTGTCAAAGGCAAACTGCGAACAATTTCCTCGTATTCCGGCAAAGAAATCACATAAGGCAAAGCATAAACCCGGTAAATTTCTGCCAATTCCTTTCTCTCTTCATCAGTTAATTCTCCCGCCGTTTCTCCCACCGGGCGGTGACACCAAGTTGCCAAAATCAAAGTTCCTCCCGGCTTGAGCACGCGGCAGCATTCCTGCAAAAACTTAATTTTGTCGGGCATATGTTCGCCACTTTCGAGCGACCAAACCAAGTCGAAGGACTCGTCCGGAAAAGGCATATTCAAAGCATCGGCCACCAAAAAGTTCACATTGCTTTCTAGCCCAGCAATTTTAGCGCGTTCGGTCGCTCTGTTGGCCTGTACCGGACTCAGAGTAATCCCGGTAGCTGTAACGCTAGGGCCCGTTTTATTTTGTTCGGGCGATCGGCTATAATCTTGATCCCCCCCGCCATCCAACTTTAAATTATTTTGAGGGATAGAGCTAAACTTTTCGGTCAAATACAGCGTGCTGCCGCCGATCCCGCAACCGACATCGAGAATGCGGTAAGGTTCACAGAGTGCCTTCTCTGACGGCACTCCAGCCCAAGCCAGCAGTTCTTCTATCAAATCTATCTGAGCCTGTCGGCGCTCTTTTTTCAAATTGCCATCCGGGCCGTAGTAACCGTGGTGCATATGTTCGCCCCACACCTGCTCCCACAAACCGCTAGAAGCGTCGTAAAGTTGCTGAATTTGCTGGTAAAGTGTTGATGTCATCGCCGGATCGCAAGTTATTAAAGGAATTCTACCGTTATTTTCCCGCTGTTGTCATAGAATTTGGTCATTTAGTTCGATCGGTCTCCGGCATTCGCCAGACAGAGATATCCTTATTTGAAGCCCGAGGATCGATTTGTGGGCTTCCTCTAAAACCTCAAATCTAAAATCGATTTGTGGGTTCCCTCTAAAACCTCAAATCTAAAATCGATTTGTGGTTCCCTCTCAAATCTAAAATCTAAAACCTAAAATCGAATGACTGTCTCGCGAACCATTGCTTTGGGCTTTTTCGCTGTCATCCTCATAGGTGCTCTATTACTGATGATGCCCTTTTCCACAATTGATGGAACTTGGAGCGATCCAATAACAGCACTGTTTACCTCTACTTCCTCTGTGTGCGTCACGGGCTTGTCGGTTGTGGATGTCGGAAAATATTACTCTTTTTGGGGGCAACTGTGCCTAGTTTTACTGGTGCAAATAGGAGGCTTGGGCTACATGACAGCCACGACTTTCTTGCTGCTGTT
Organism: Microcoleus sp. B3-D2; assembly: GCF_036705345.1. Lineage (NCBI taxonomy): Bacteria > Bacillati > Cyanobacteriota > Cyanophyceae > Oscillatoriales > Microcoleaceae > Microcoleus > Microcoleus sp. B3-D2. The sequence goes on along the minus strand of NZ_JAUBUG010000024.1, from coordinate 29,561 downwards.
ATTGGGCCGCCGCTTTGGCTTGAAAGACAAAGTTGCCCTGCAACAATCTCTCGACAAACCCGGGCTAGCCGGTGTAGTACAACTCATTCAGTCAATTCTAGCAACAACGCTTTTGTTTGAATTAACAGGAGTGTTTTTGCTGATGACGGTTTTCGTCCCCCAATACGGATTTAAACAGGGTGTGTGGTCTGCTATATTTCACAGCGTTAATTCCTTTAACAACGCGGGTTTTAGCATCTATTCAGATAATTTGATCGGCTACATCACTTCGCCTATGGTTAACTTCACAGTCAGCGGTTTAATCATATTTGGGGGAATCGGCTATCAAGTAATTATGGAAATGTACCTGTGGCTGCGCGATCGCTTCAACAAAAGCCCTATCTGCACAGTTTTTTCCCTGAACTTCAAAGTTGTTACTACTACAACGGCTGTCCTTTTAATTTTAGGAACGCTAGCCTTTTTGGTGCTGGAATACGACAACCCAGACACTTTCGGCTCTCTAACTTTTCCTCAAAAACTGATGGCAGCTTGGTTTCAATCTGTTACTCCCCGCACGGCGGGGTTCAATACAATTAGCATTGGCCAAATGACCGAAGCCTCGCTATTTCTGACCATCGCGCTGATGTTTATCGGCGCCAGTCCTGGCAGCACCGGCGGCGGAATCAAAACCACAACTTTTAGGCTATTGTTTTGCTGTACCACAGCAGTTATCGAAGGCCAGGAAGATGTGGAGTGCTATCAGCGTCAAATCCCGCCACCAATGATTCTGAAAACCATTAGCGTAGTCTTCGGTTCCCTGTTGGTCGCGTTCACATCTGCAATTTTAATCGAGCTGACCAATCCCCAAGTAGAATTTATCGCAGCGCTGTATGAAGCAGTTTCAGCTTTTGGCACGGTCGGTCTTTCCACTGGGATTACACCCACGCTTTCACCGATCGGTAAGTTGATTTTGATTGCTACAATGTACATAGGTCGGGTTGGGGTGCTGCTGCTGGTGAGTGCTGCATTCGGCGACCCAAAACCCAGGTCTTTTAAGTATGCTGAGGAAAGTTTGTTAGTGGGATAAAAAAATCCTGCCTACTTGCTGATAATCTAAACAATGGGTGACAACCCAAATCAACTTTTACGACTTACCTAAAAACCAAAAGGAGGCGGCGCTGTCTCTGCTAAAATTTAAACAGCAAGACGCTCAGCGCTGGATATTCAGTGAACCTGTCATCTTTAAATTTTTTTCGGACTTTGCGCGCCGACAACAAGCAGTTTGCAGTTATTGGTTTGGGACGCTTCGGCAAAGCTGTGTGTTCGACTCTGCACGGCTTGGGTTACGAAGTCTTGGGAGTTGACACCGATGAAAAAAAAGTAACTCAAGCTTTGACCGAGCGCATTGCTGCTCACGTTGTGCAGTTAGATTCTACTGAGCCTAGCGCTCTTGCGGAAGCAGGTATATTTGAATTTGAAACAGTGATTGTGGCGATCGGCAATTACCTAGCAGAAAGCATTACCACCACCCTAAATCTTAAGGAAGGCGGGGTAAGTCACGTAATAGCCAAAGCTTCTTCGGAAACTCACTTAAAACTGTTGAAAAAAGTCGGTGCAGATCATGTAGTTTTTCCAGAACGAGAAATGGGCTGCTCTGTGGCTCGCCTTCTTACAAAACCCAGCATTTTAGAACGCTTTGACCTCGACCCAGATCACAGCATCGTTGAGTTGCTCGTTCCTGAAAAGTTTGACGGTAAAACCATCTCCGAATTGGAGCTCCGGCGCAAGTATGGTTTGAACTTGCTAGCAGTCGGGCGCGCCGAAAAGTTCGAGATTAATCCGGAGCCAAGCGAACGCTTGAGAAAGGGCGACGCGATGGTAGTAATTGGTTCTAATAAAGATATCAATCGCTTGCCAATTTAACAGCTTGCCATTTTACGCACATACAGCAACACTCCTGGACTCAGAAACCCGGTTTCTTGGGTTCCGAGTGTCTAAGTCCTCAGCAAGTGGTGCGGGATGTGTCAAAATTTCAGGCCCTCAGAAACCCGGTCGATCTAAGATCGACCGGGTTTCTCTGTCGATTTTTATGTTCTAATTTTTAACCGAAATATCTAAATTGAATTTCACCAATTCTAGGGTTGGTTCCGCCTTTGCGACCCCCTCTGAGAACCTAGCCAGACAAATCGCAAAAAATTTTAACAAAGTAGCAGCACTCGATCGCGCTCCCGCAAATCATAGGAGCGCTAGCCCTGAAAATTCAGCCGACTTTCAAGATTTTTTGCAAATAAGCTTTGCCGAAAACCACCACCGCCAAGACTAGAGCGAGTTCAACAGGCCAAGGACACGCCGCCACAAACCAAATTAACGAACACACTCCAATAATTGCAGCTATGGGAGCCGGAATTCCGTCTAGCGTTCTACTGTCGGTCCCGGCAGTCACCCACCCAGCAATCAAGCACAACGTCAACGGAATTAAGCAACTTGCGATCATGATTTTTACCCCATCAATTTTTTTTACATATGGCATCTGAGCATATTGTAACAATACATCAAAAATTGGGAAATGCACCATGAATTGCGATAAAATGTAAGATTAGATACTTAATAAGTATATAGGCGGAATTAAACTCAGCTATATAACAGTATGTAAACAGGGCTGACTTAGCCACGCTTAGGGCATTTGGATACTTTACAATCGTTTACATAATTGCGTTTTAAAGCGCCTAGCTACTTACGCTGGAATCATAATAGTTGGTAATTTTTAGCTTCGGCTATCTCCGAAGGCAGAATTAGGTTGGCATCAGGTAGAATTTAGGGATTTTTCTTTCTACAGAAGTGCTTTTGCTTTCTACCTTGAGATGAATTGCGATGCGCCCATCTCTGCACGTTATACTCAGGATTGCAGTCAGTTACTGTAGAGCGTGAATCAATGCTGGGCAAATTTTTTCGCAAGCCAGAATTAGAAAATAGCGATCGCGTCCCTCCGGGTCAATACCTCGCCAACGGGTTTCCCGTGCTGACCTACGGCGATACACCCTCCGTCAGTATTGAGAGTTGGGAATTTAAAGTCTGGGGATTGGCAAAACCCAAAACCTTCACTTGGTCGGACTTCCAGGCGATGCCCCAAAGTAACTTTACTGCGGATTTTCACTGCGTCACCCGGTGGTCAAAACTCGACGTGCAGTGGACGGGAGTCAAAGTCACAGATTTTATGAACTACATAGAAGTCAATCCGAAAGCTCTGCACGTCCTGGAACACTGCTACGGCGGCTACACTACTAATATTGCGATCGCCGACTTCCTCCGAGAAGAAAACTTTTTCGCCCACACCGTCTTCGGCGAACCTCTATCCGCAGACCACGGCGGCCCCATGCGACTCGTAGTTCCCCACTTGTACGCTTGGAAAAGCGCTAAATGGATTAACGGCCTGGAGTTTACAGAAACCGAAGAACTCGGTTTTTGGGAACGCAACGGCTATCACCAGCGGGGCGAACCTTGGGCAGAGGAACGCTACAGCGGTCTGTTTTGATGCGGGCGATCGGGAGCAAGGACTCGGCCACAGCTTCTCTATACAATCTTTGTTGAGGGGCAATCCGGTCTTTTACCGCTTCAATCTGCAGAAATTGCATCTCCTCGATCGCCTCTTTGGGATATCTCACGCCACGGGATCTATTGAATTCAACCAAAATACGTAGACCCAACGATCGCATTTTGTAGGTAATTTACCCGATAGATAAACTACTTTAACTCCCCTATACAAGTCCCAAAAAACAAATATTCCCAGTTTCTGGTTAATAGAAAACTCCTTTAACTATCAGTACACACGAATTTTACCGTATTTATACTTAAGTGTTGGCTGTTGAGGATTTAGACTTCAGAATATAATAAAAAATTAGCAAAAGCCCGCTCTAAATCACTTGGGCTTACCCGCGCTCCCATGCCCGCACCTGCAAGGTTTCAAGCCACAATTTTTATAATTATTGGGTGTGTATTTTTAGGGAGCGATCGCCCGCGAGCCGAGGCGAGAGACAGAATTTGTGAAGGTTATGTAAAGGCTTGATAAAGAATGTGTCAAACTTTACCTAAAGTGCCCCAAATACAAAAAAAGTATCGCATAATGAAATTATTAAGACTCTCGCACAAAAGGAACAGGTTATGAATACCAAACTATTATCCGCCCTCACAGCTACCGCAGCCGCCACAGCTCTGTTTGGCGCCGGAGCTCCAGCTCAAGCCGCCTCCTTTGGTACCAACGGGATCACATTCGGACAAAATCAAGATGTCCAATTTAAATTCAACGAATCTCACGGCGCCTTCACTTCCTCTTTGGCAATTTACGAAGTGAACGGCTTCGGACTGACCCACGTTGTTAACCTGTTTTCCGAAACTAAATCCTCAGACAACGGTGGCGCTAGCGACTGGAAAGGAACATTAGGCAATACAGTCTTGGGTTCAGGCTCAGCAGTCTTCACATTCCTGGCCAATAAAGTTTACACCTTGGGACTATCAAGCGATAACGGCATGGTCTACTCGACATCGGGGCTGAACCTGAATGTCGCCCCTACCGGCAGCCAGCAAACAATATTTGGCCCGTCATCCTCCCTGTGGGGCGAGCTCGACAAAGAAACAACTGCCACATTCCAAGCAGCCGGACAATTCACAAACGGATTGGGTTCTCTGTTTAACGGAGGCACGCTAATTGGCTTCGACGATCGCGGTAACGGCAGCGACGCAGACTTCCAAGACTTCACAGTGACTGCAGAAGCAGTTCCAGAACCGATGACAATGACTGGTTTGGCTCTCGGTTTGGGTGGCTTGGTTGCAGCGCGCCGCCGCCGCGCTAGCAAGACTACTTCCTGATATTTTTCAACCGGAACAATCTCCCCAATTACGTTTGACAAAATAAAATTCAATTAGGAGGCGCGCTAATGAGAAATAGGCTCGCCTTTTGCTTGATTGGAAAAGTCAGAAGGGAGAAGTCAGAGGGAAGTTCGACCACGCCGCAGTGTACGGGATTTAACAGATTTAACTGAGGGATGTGGAGGGAACAAGTCAAGAGTGAAGAAGTCCGACGGGAGAAACAGGATTTTTCCCACTCTCCGACTATCCCACTCTCCCCCTCTCCCAACTCAAAATTCAAAACTCACTCACGGTAAAGTGTTTGATCGTACAAAGTCACCGCTACGGATTGAAGAATTTTAATGTCCGCCCGGACGCACGCTACTTTAATCGCCACCACAACCACGGTTTTTGTCCGTCGCACCTGTGCTTGTTCCCGCAGCTTCCAATAGGGGACAATAAGATGCAAAGAACCTTGGTTAATGCCTGAAGTATCAACTTTTGGAGTTGTTTGGGACAAAACGCCTTCGACTTCGGAAATAGCTTTAACCAAGGTTTTAATTGCTCAGGAAGGCCGATCTCGTAGGCTAAAATTAAACGCCGGTTGGTTCGCCTGTGTGGAATAATTGTTAGTACCCGCACTGAATTGGTAAATACGATCGCCTTCGGCACCATAACTCGCTCTCCCCGATCGCTAATAATTTGAGTTGAACGCCGCAAAATCTTTTCAACAGTACCTTCAAAGCCTTCTACAATCATCCGATCGCCTACTTGAAACGGTTCGTGCAACAGCAACAATATTTCCCCTAAAAAGTATTTGAAGATTTCTTGGAACGCGAAACTAATCGCTACTGAACCAAGTCCTAACCAACTGATGATATCTGCAGGCCGCCAAGCTGGGAACGCAATCACGCAGGCGCTCAAACTGCCAGCAGCCCAAGTGAGAGTGTCAAATAATTCCAGAACGCCACGCTAACACAAAAGATTGAGCTCGATCGGCCCACAGGAATGTTTGACTCTCACTGTGGGGGTGACTCCATCGACTCGTTCGCTAATCATTAAAACACAATCAAAATTTAAGATTAGCAGCGCCGAGCCCGAGCGAGTAAAATCACAGCACTTGCCCGCCGATGACTTAATCTGCTAAAACTAACAAAGTTTGATGATTTCTGAGAAATAACATACATGGTTGCTACATCCGTCAAGATTAAACACGAAGTCAAAGACTTGTCCCTCGCCCCCTTGGGAAAGCAACGCATCGAGTGGGCCGGCCGGGAAATGCCCGTTTTGCGGCAAATTCAAGAACGCTTCGCTAAAGAAAAGCCTTTCGCTGGCATTCGCTTGGCTGCTTGCTGCCACGTAACCACAGAAACCGCTCATTTGGCGATCGCCATCAAACTCGGCGGTGGCGACGCCGTACTGATCGCCAGCAACCCCTTGAGCACTCAAGATGACGTAGCGGCTTGCTTAGTTGAAGACTACGGCATTTCCGTCTTCGCCCTCAAAGGAGAAGACGCGGCTACCTACGAACGTCACGTCTACACAGCCCTAGACCACCGCCCCAATATTATCATCGACGACGGCAGCGACGTGGTAGCCGCACTGATCCAGCACCGCCCGGACCAAATTTCCGACTTAATCGGAACTACCGAAGAAACTACCACAGGCATCGTGCGCCTGCGGGCCATGTTGAAAGACGGCGTGCTGACTTTCCCCGCAATGAACGTCAACGACGCCGACACCAAGCACTTCTTTGACAACCGCTACGGCACGGGTCAATCTACGCTAGACGGCATTATCCGCGCTACCAATATTTTGTTAGCCGGTAAAAATATTGTGGTTGCAGGTTACGGTTGGTGCGGCAAAGGCACGGCACTGCGCGCCCGCGGTATGGGTGCTAACGTAATTGTCACCGAAATCGATCCGATTCGGGCGATCGAAGCAGTGATGGACGGTTTCCGCGTCATGCCGATGGACGAAGCAGCAACAGTCGGAGATATATTCATTACCGTTACCGGCAACAAACACGTCATTCGTGCCGAACATTTCGAGACAATGAAAGACGGCGCAATTGTTTGCAATTCCGGTCACTTCGACATTGAAATTGACCTCAAATCCCTGGGCGCAAAAAGCACCGACGTGAAAACGGTCCGGTCTTTCACTCAAGAATATCACCTCAATAATGGCAAGTCGGTTATTGTATTGGGCGAAGGTCGTTTGATCAACTTGGCAGCAGCCGAAGGACACCCCAGCGCCGTGATGGATATGAGCTTTGCTAACCAAGCTTTAGCCTGCGAATATCTGGTTACGAACAAAGGCAAACTAGAGCCTGGTATTCACTCAATCCCCGTGGAAGTTGACAAAGAAATTGCCCGTCTCAAATTGGAAGCAATGGGTATTCACATTGATACCTTGACGGCCGAACAAATTGAGTACACAAACTCTTGGACTTCGGGTACTTAATCATCGTTTATCGTTCCCACGCTGTGCCGGGGAATGAATACAAGGAGGCTCTGCCTCCCTCATGGGGAGTCGAGGCAGAGCCTCTAGATATGCGTTCCCAGGCAGAGTTTAGGAACGAGCCATGACTAATGACTACTGACTTCTTCTTACCAAATTATTAAATCAAAATGGTTGAATGGATAACTAACACAATGCAGTCGATGGGCTATCTCGGAATTGGCCTGTTGATGTTTTTAGAAAATCTTTTCCCGCCCATACCCTCAGAATTGATTATGCCGCTGGCAGGATTCACGGCATCAAAGGGTGATGATATGCAGTTAGCGCCGGCGATCGCAGCAGGAGTAATTGGTACAATTCTGGGCGCGCTTCCCTGGTACTATGCGGGTAAGTTATTGAGCGAAGAACGCTTGAGGAATTTAGCCGACAAATACGGCAAGTGGATCACAGTATCCGGCGCTGATATTGACAAAGCAAATAGATGGTTTAACAGACACGGCAACAAAGCCGTGTTTTTGTGTCGCCTCGTACCGGGAGTTCGCACCCTGATTTCCCTGCCCGCTGGCATCAATAATATGCCTTTAATTCCTTTTTTACTATACTCAACAGGAGGCACTCTTTTATGGGTAAGTTTCCTGACTTTTGCCGGATATAAACTAGGGGAAAATTATACCGTTGTAGAGGATTATCTGGGCCCGGTTTCCAAAATAGTTGTGGTGATTATTGTCATTTGGTTTATATTGTGGGTTGTGAAGAAGAATATGCAGAAGGAAAAATATCGCAAATAAATGCAAATTTTGTGAAAATAATCGGCGTTTATTTGCGTTCATCGGCGGCTACAATAACCATTTTGACCCCGCCCAAAAACGGATACAACTTTCCCACAGGAGTCGTGTTCAGCCAAAAATTTTAGACTAAGGTTCAACCTCCCAGATTCATCGGTGGAGTAAATCTAAAATCTAAAATCCAGTGACTTCTTTCCAGTATATTCTCAACCGTAGCGCTGAAAGATAGAGAGGGAGATTTGATAGAAACTTCTGCTATCTTTGCTACTTTTTTAAATTAACTTTTAAATTGGTGATTGCCCAAAAGTCACAGTGACGGGCAGCCGATCGCCCAAAAATCCAACTTAAATTTATACAAATATTTAAGATTGGTTGAGGTTTAGGCAGATAATCGTGGCAAAATAGGGAACATTCCTATCCGCGCTGTTAAGATATGTACGAAAAGATTGTAGCCCCGACAACAGGTTCTAAAATTACTTTCAAAGACGGTTTGCCGATCGTCCCCAATGACCCGATTATTCCCTTCATTCGCGGCGACGGTACCGGCGTTGACTTGTGGCCAGCATCCCAGAAAGTCATGGATGCTGCGGTAGAAAAGGCTTACGGTGGCGATCGAAAAATCAACTGGTTTAAAATCTATGTAGGCGACGAAGCCTGCGATGTCTATGGTACTTACCAATATCTGCCCCAGGATTCCTTAAACGCCATCAAAGAATACGGAGTCGCCATCAAAGGGCCGCTGACAACGCCGGTAGGGGGCGGCATTCGATCGCTAAACGTAGCTTTGCGGCAAATCTTCGACCTTTACGCCTGCGTGCGGCCCTGCAAATATTATGCTGGAACACCATCGCTACACAAAACTCCTGAACTCCTAGATGTAATTATTTACCGGGAAAATACAGAAGATATTTACCTCGGAATTGAATGGGCCAAAGGCAGCGAAATCGGCAAAAAATTGATTGAATTCCTCAATAATGAGTTAATTCCAGCAACACCAGAACATGGCAAAAAACAAATTCGCCTCGATTCTGGAATCGGCATTAAACCCATTAGCAAAACAGGTTCTCAGCGTTTAGTACGGCGCGCCCTTACCCACGCTTTACGGTTGCCAAAAGATAAGCAGCAAGTGACTTTGGTGCACAAAGGCAACATCATGAAATATACTGAAGGAGCTTTCCGAGATTGGGGTTATGAATTAGCAACCACCGAATTTCGAGAACTGTGCGTAACGGAAAGAGAGTCTTGGATTCTGGGCAACAAAGAAAAAAATCCAGACATTACCTTAGAAGATAATGCTCGCCAAATAGACCCGGGATACGATGCTTTGACCCCAGAAAAACAAGCCAAAATTCGTCAAGAAGTAGCCGACGTTCTGTTTGCAATTTGGGAGAGTCACGGCAGCGGTCAGTGGAAAGAAAAAATCATGGTCAACGACCGAATTGCTGACAGTATTTTCCAACAAATTCAAACCAGACCGGCCGAGTATTCGATTTTGGCGACAATGAATCTGAACGGGGATTATTTATCCGATGCAGCCGCCGCCATTGTGGGTGGATTGGGTATGGGCCCTGGTGCGAATATTGGTGATGAATGTGCAGTTTTTGAGGCGACTCACGGCACTGCACCGAAACACGCTGGTTTGGATAAAGTCAATCCCGGTTCCCTGATTTTGTCCGGGGTGATGATGTTAGAATACATGGGATGGCAGGAAGCAGCAGACTTGATTAAGAAGGGTTTGGGAGCGGCAATTTCTAACGGTGAAGTTACTTACGATTTGGCGAGGTTGATGGAGCCGCCGGTGCCTGAGTTGAAGTGTTCGGAGTTTGCTGAGGCGATTATTAAGCATTTCGCGGATTGAGTTTGAGGGCTTTTTTTGAACGGGCTAGAAGCCCGTTCCACAACCAGTAAACTTGCTTTGTGGGGTGGGCTTCTAGCCCGCCCGCTGTTTATTAAGAACGGGCTAGAAGCCCGTTCCACAAAAGTCAACTTGCTTGTGGGGTGTCCCGCCCTCCCGAAAATACAATTTAGATGGGGGGTTTATAATGATGGAACAGCCATTCCGCGCTCAACTGCGGGACGCTTCTGCAAGGTTTCTACCCAACGTTTAAGGTGGGGATGATTGTCGAGGCTTAATCCTTGAAATTCGTAAATAGCAACCCAGGGATAGGTAGCAATGTCGGCGATAGAATAGTCGCCGCAGATATATTCATATTTTGCTAGTTGAGTGTCTAATACTCCGTAGAGGCGCAAGGTTTCTTTTTCGTAGCGCCCAATCGCATAGGGAATTTGTTCGGGTGCAAAGCGTTTGAAGTGGTTTAGCTGACCAAACATCGGGCCGACGCTGGCCATTTGAAACATCAGCCACTCTATAACTTGAAAGTATTTTTGTTTGTCTGTGGGCAGAAATCTGCCGCTTTTTTCGGCAAGATAGATTAGAATAGCGCCGGACTCGAAGACGGTGATGCCGTTATCTCGATCGACTATCGCCGGAATTTTGCTGTTGGGGTTGATTGCGATGAACTCTGGGCTAAATTGGTCGTTTTTTGTGATGTCGATGACGTGCACGTTGTAGGGTAAACCTATTTCTTCGAGCATGATCGAGACTTTGCGACCGTTCGGGGTGGTAAAAGTGTAGAGGTCAATCATAGTTGTGATGTTAAGTTGAAAGTTGGCAAGGCAGGAAATAACCCGATATATTATCACAATTTGGACGACAATTGCGGATTTTCGCTTTCTTGTGTTAAAATTATATTCTAATAATATAAGAATAACGATCGCTCGAAATGGACATTATTGAAATTCTCAAAGACGATTATCAAAGATTTCCCGATAATCAGACTTACAGCATCTATGCAAAAGATGTTTATTTTGAGGATCCGGTGAATCGATTTACAGGAGTCGATCGCTACCGCAAAATGATCGGGTTTATGGGGACTTTTTTTCAGGATGTAAATCTCGATTTGCACGGGATTTCGCAGTCGGGAGATACTATAGACACTCGCTGGACTCTGAGCTGGATCGCACCGCTACCTTGGAAGCCGAAAATGGCGATCGCCGGTAGGAGCGAACTGAAAGTCAACAGTGACGGTTTAATTGTTTCTCACATCGATTACTGGGACTGTTCGCGGTTGGATGTGCTCAAACAGCTTGTATTTCCTCTGAAAACTAATGTTTGAGAATTTTTGTTAGGTTTTTTAGCAATAAAAAATAGTGTTTGAAGAGCGAGATCCCTTTTTTAACCGCCGATTTTAGCAGATAAACACAGATGAACGCTGATGGATTTTTATTTGTTGCAATTGATATCTGAGATAAATAATTTTAACTGATCTTGACTTTGCAGCAATTTCGTGAGTCACAGGAAAGGCGCTGTGTTCAGCGGTGGGCGATCGCCAAAATTAAGCGCCCACTAAATTAATCTCTGTTACAGAACGTTACAATAAAGAAGTAAAGAATTTTCAGGCGAGCTAAACAATCAATGCGCTTAATATTAATGACCGGAAAAGGCGGCGTCGGCAAAACCTCTGTAGCCGCTGCGACTGGGCTGCGCTGTGCCGAATTGGGATACAAAACCCTAGTGCTGAGTACAGATCCCGCTCACTCCTTAGCTGACAGCTTTGACATGGAACTCGGACACGATTCGCGGCTGGTGAAACCGAATTTGTGGGGAGCAGAATTAGACGCTCTCAGGGAATTAGAAGGCAATTGGGGAGCAGTTAAGCGCTACATTACTCAAGTTTTGCGAGCGCAGGGACTCGAAGGAGTGCAAGCTGAAGAATTGGCAATTTTGCCAGGAATGGATGAAATCTTCGGTTTAGTGCGAATGAAGCGGCATTACGACGAAGGCGAATTTGATGTTTTAATTATCGATTCGGCTCCGACGGGCACAGCATTGAGACTGCTAAGTTTGCCGGAAGTTGGCGGCTGGTACATGAGAAAATTTTACAAACCGCTGCAAGGCATATCAGCCGCCCTTCGGCCTTTAGTTGAACCTATTTTTAGACCAATTGCGGGTTTTTCTTTACCAGACAAAGAGGTGATGGATGCACCTTACGAATTTTACGAACAAATTGAAGCTTTGGAAAAGGTTTTAACTGACAATACCGTGACTTCGGTAAGGTTAGTTACCAATCCCGAAAAAATGGTAATTAAAGAGTCTCTGCGGGCTCATGCCTATTTGAGTTTGTACAATGTAGCCACAGATTTAGTAGTAGCTAACCGGATTATTCCTGCAGAAGTAACTGACCCATTTTTCAAACGGTGGAAAGAAAGCCAGGAACAGTACCGTCAGGAAATTCACTCAGATTTCATGCCGCTGCCAGTTAAGGAGGTGCCACTTTATTCAGAAGAAATGTGCGGTTTGGCAGCTTTGGAACGGTTGAAAGAAACGCTTTACAAAGACGAAGATCCCAGTCAAGTTTATTACAAAGAAAATACGATTAAGATTGTGCAGGAAAACAATCAATATAGTCTTGAGCTGTATTTGCCCGGAATTGCTAAGGATCAGATCCAGTTGAGCAAAACGGGAGATGAGTTGAATGTTCGGATTGGGAATCACCGCCGTAATTTGGTGTTGCCGCAAGCTTTAGCGGCGCTGCAACCTTCGGGAGCGAAGATGGAGGATGATTATTTGAAGATTAAGTTTGCTTAACAGAACTTACGCAGGCACGCTATATGTAGTGTACCTGCGTAAGTCCTACCTCTCTGGAGGACATTGGGTGCAGTCTATGGGCGGTATCAACCATTACCAACTGCACGATCGAGTATTTCAAAGTCAACTAGATCGACTAACCCATAACCATCCTCAGAGAACCGATATTCTCCTCGTTCTAGTGCATCTGCAAAGGTTTCCAGATAAACTCGAAAACTAGGTGCAATAAGCCCTCTAGTAGCCTCCTGCCACTCTACAATAATGACTTGTCCAACATTTCCGCCTGCTGCTGGGGCTAAATCTACGCATTCGCAAGCACCATTGCCTTCCATTGTGAATGGAATCCAATTCTGGTTCCACCAACCGTTCCAGATTCCTTCAAAAATGTCGTCACGATCGCACCTAAAATTATCGTCTGAACAATCCTGCCATTTTTCAGATATTTCGATCGCGCTTTGGAGAGAGAGGAACTCCAAGTGGGGGAACAGGGAATAAGATTCTTCATCCTGACCGTTATGCACGCGGTAAGACAGCTTGAAATCTTCGGGAAACTCTACACCAAAGAATGCTTCTGCCCGATAAATCTCCTCATCAGTAGCGCCAGGTCTGAGAGTTTTCAGCACTTGAGGTGCATTGGCTGCCAGCCAATTATCAATTCTTTCCCAAATTATTTTCATGAGAAAACCTCCGAAGCTGGAAACTCAGTCTATGCGAGAGTTCAGAGGAAAGCGAGATAGCGGTCTTAACCGCCTAAAATTAAAGCGGGGTGCTGACTCTCTTTGCCTGCTACTTTTTATCGACTCTAACGATCGCTCCGGTGATTATAGCAATTCTAACCACGCTCAACTGCTTCAATCTGAACCTTTTGTCCATCTTCTTTTCCCTCCTCTGCGTCCTCTGCGGTTTGTTCACTCTTTCCTGCATTAAACTCAATCTTTTTCTGCTGACGTTCCGCCGCAGCTTTTTGCAGCATTTTCAACCTTTCTGGGTCAGCATTCGATCGCCAAAACAACTTATGATCCTTAATTTTAACGCAGTTTTCCTCTAAACACTTAACCCACTCCCGATGTTTCTTAACTGCGCCACTATCGAGAATGCCTAACTTTTCCTCTTGGCGGGTGAGTTTCGCAAACTTTTCGTAATGGGGATAATTAGGACTAACAAAAGCTTCTTTTCTCACTAAAATTGGCGGATTGTACAAATCTGAATAGTCTTGATAGCTGACAGAAAGGTCGCGCAAATGTATGTGCATAGCCGTGTGGAGGGCTGGATGCGGGTTAGTGTCAAAATCGGGATAAAATAAATAGGAAATTTGAGGTTTGCGAGCGTAAAATTTGATGATTGTGGCGCCGTCAAGTCTGCCAATTGTGCGGTTGGCGCAGCCTTCGTAGAGCCGGAGTAAAGGGTCTAGTTCTTCTAATGCAGAGACATGAACTGAAAGGGAACCGGGCTGTTTGTAGCCGATCGCACTATCTTCGCAGCAATCCGCAACAATATCAGGTTTGCTCAGACTATATAGCATTAAATCTGCCAAGGTGCAAGCTTTTTGATAATTGTCAAACAAACCTTTGATGTCATGGCGGATTTGAGCCGGGAGTCGGCGCATTGAAGGTCGATCGCCCAAACCGTTGAGAGCGAGATATACCAGCAAATCTTGGCGGCGCTTGTCGGCAATTTTCTCCCAATCATCCGCATCCGTTGCTTGCAAAATGACTCTCCAAGCGCGATTAAAACTGTGAAATTCCTCCTTAATCGCCGATTCTTCCGCTAGTTCGCCTTTAACTGGAAGCCGGCCCCGATCGCTCACAAAAGCCATCAAAGGAGCCAGCATTTCCGCATAATCCTCAAACCGCTTAACTTGCGATCGCACTCTGGGAGTCGATAAGTGCGATCGAAACCGAGAAGCGCGAAAACCTTCACCCTCCGCTGCATCCCGAAACACAAAATAAATCCCCAAAGCAACAGGAATTGCATCCACACTCAAAACTTGGTCAATATAAACCTTCAACTCTTCCTGTTCGTAATACTTTTGAAAAGTATTTCGAGAAGTAATCACCCCATCCCCATAAGCAATTTGACCTTGTTGGCGATCGTCAATCAAAACCTGAGCTGCTACCACTAATAATTTTTTAGTCAATCCCCAAGCATTCAGCAAAGCTTCTCGTCGTTCCGCCAAAGATTCAATGACATTAATCACATAACCAATATTCACAATATCAGCACAAATTCGCGGAGTATCCGGCTGATAGTATGGGTCCCAACCAGAAATAGCATAACCCTCTTGTGCAATATATTTAACATCCCCGCCGTAACCGCAACCGTAATCAAAAAAAGTCGCCCCGTCCATCGCTAAATCCGCTTCTAAAACCAGACGCAGGGGTTTAGAAAGGGAATTGCGTACCATTGCAGCTTTGTGCCGCTCGATCTTAGGAATTGATACCTCGCTATTCTCCTGTTTCAAACGCTCGACAACAGTATGATCTTGGATTTCTACACCGCAATATCCCAAATATTTGAGCCAACCCTCGCGAGTGCCGATAACGCTAGTATTGTCAAGCAGCCCCCACTTTTCCTCGCAGCGAGTCAGCCGCGCAAACTTTTCGTAATTGGGATAATCTGCAGCTACAAAAGTTTCCTTACGGTGCAAAACCGGGGGATTTTCGCTGTTGCTGTAATCGAAATATTTAACTTCCCCTGTTGCTAGATTAATTTGGAGGCTGGTTTGCAAAGCAGGATGAGCATCTGTATCGAAATCAGGGTAAAAAAGATAAGATATTTTAGGTTGATAAAGTGAAATTTTAACTAAAGTTGCTTCATCAATATTTTCGAGATTGCGTCTGGCACAATTTTCGTAGATTCCGAGGACAGGGTTGAGTGTCTGCAAAGCCGAAACGTGAACGTAAAAAGCCGTCGGTAATTTTTTTCCCACCTTGCTTTCCCGACAGCAGCGAGCCACTTTTGCTAGGAGATTGTCAACACATAAATTAGTTATTTCATCGCGCGGGGACGGCACAGCATTTACAGCCGAATCTTGCTCAGAGATAGCCTCATTTTCATACAATAAAACTTCCCGAGCAAAAATCATCAAAGGCGTTAGCCGTTTTTCATCATTTTCTA
The DNA here is from genome assembly GCF_036705345.1 of Microcoleus sp. B3-D2. NCBI lineage: Bacteria > Bacillati > Cyanobacteriota > Cyanophyceae > Oscillatoriales > Microcoleaceae > Microcoleus > Microcoleus sp. B3-D2. The sequence goes on along the minus strand of NZ_JAUBUG010000024.1, from coordinate 13,730 downwards.
ATGAATCGCTATCTAAAATAGTGTTTGTACTGGTATCGTAATTCATAGCTAAATTAATTATTTTTTTAATTAACCGCAGAGAACGCAGAGGAAACGGAGTAAAGAAACAAACAAAATTTTCGTAGAATTTCTATATGTAGGATGCACACTCCGTACCGTACCGCTTTATTTCTTAGTCTCTTAGAGAGGGACTTCGTTTTTGTAATGGGGCTTTTAATCGCCGACTAATATCGACTCCGAGCGAGTAAGATATTAACCAAACATTCGAGTTTCCACAAATTCTTGAACACGGGCTAAATGACTGGACAAACTCACTAATATGTTCTCAACCCTCTCAATATTTAACAATTCCCCCCCTGGTGGTTCAGATTGAAAGCCTCGCGCTTGATGCTCCAATTGTGCGGCCAAATCCGACATCAGAGCAACTCCCACATTAGCCGAAGTTCCCTTGAGACGGTGTGCTTGATATTCCACAGCTTGCCAATCTTTAGCTTCTACAGCTATTTTGGCAGCAGCCATATCAGCTTGGGCGTCTGCCACAAAAGCTTGCAAAAGCCGCTCGGGCAATTTAATATTAACTCGTCCGAGTTGCTCCAATCTGCTCTTGTCGAACAGTCCGTCGTAGTCTCTATGTTCCCAAGTTTGAAGTGCGATCGCCCTTGGTGCCTGCCCAGCCACAACCTGCGCTTTTTCCACAACTTCTGTATAATTTGTTGCTAATTGAGATTTATTTTCCGAATTAATACTTTTAACTCCATACTTATTTTCACCCTGAACATTTAGAGCTTCATACTTTTTCAGGGCCGCCGCCAAAGCATCTAAATCTACAGGTTTGCTGAGATAATCATCCATCCCCGCCGCCAGACACTTTTCTCGTTCCCCCGGCATAGCATGAGCAGTTAAAGCCATCACAAAAGTATGCCGATCGCTTCCTTCGATCTCCCTCAGCTTTTGCGCCGTTTTGTAACCGTCAAGTACCGGCATTTGACAGTCCATCAGCACTAAATCATAGCTTTTTTTTGCGAGCAACTCCAGCGCTTCTTGACCGTTGACCACGCAGTCAGCCTGATAGCCTAAAACTGCCAACTGTTCAACAAGAACTTGTTGATTGATCGGGTGGTCTTCCGCCACCAAAATTCTCAGCGATGACGGCGAATCGGAAGTAACATATTGAGAATTAACTGGTGGCAACTTGCAAGTATTAGCAGCCTCCACTCTCCCAAAATCTCCCGTTCCCTTCACCGGCGCAAGCATTGCCTCAAGCAGGTGGCTTGGCCGCACTGGCTCGATCAAATATCTGTTAAAGCCCTGACGGCAAAGCGATTCAGCCTTCGGCTGTTCCCGCAAAGCAGTCATGGCGATTAACGAACCAACTATAGAGGTCGATCGCACTTTCCTAGCAAATTCCTCCGCATCCAACTCCGGCATTTGCAAGTCCACAAGCACCACATCCCAGCTTTTTCCCCCCTCTCCCGAATTCTGAGAAATCCCGCCCAGGGCATTGTTCAACCAACTCAAAGCCTCAGCAGCAGTTTCTGCCTCGTCGCAGCGCGCACCCCAACTTTGAGCGAGCGATCGCACCGCTGCCCTCCTTAAAGCGCTTCCAGAGACTACTAACAGTTTCTTGCCCGCAACTTCAGGATCGTGAGGCTCAACTGGCAACTGTTTTTCCAAAGGTACAGTAAACCAAAAAGTCGAACCGCTGCCTAGCAAACTGCGAACTCCAATCTCGCCGGACATCATCTCCACTAACTGCTTGCAAATAGCCAACCCCAAACCCGTCCCGCCGTAAGGCCTAGTAGGAGAATCGTCTACCTGAGAAAAAGATTGGAACAGCTTTGTTTGCCCTTCTGCCGAAATTCCAATGCCAGTATCCCGCACCGAAAATAGCAATCTTGCTTCTTGTCTACCGTCTGCCCGTCGGTTGCCCTGTTTCACAGTTACGTGAACTAGAACTTGACCGCGATCGGTAAATTTTATCGCATTACCCGTCAAATTCAGCAAAACTTGCTTCAATCTGCCCGAGTCGCCCACCAACTTCCTCGGCACCGAGCTGTCAACTAAAATATTCAATTCAATACCTTTTTCTTCGGCCAAATGCGCTACCATTTCTATCACCGACTCAACGCACCTATCCAAGTCAAAATTACCCTTTTCCAGCCGCATTTCTCCAGCTTCAATCTTAGAGAAATCGAGGATATCATTAATAACGTTCAGCAAATGTTCAGCACTGCGGTAAATAGTCTGAGCGCAATCCCGCTGTTTCGGTTCCAGTGGAGCGCGCAGCAGCAACTGAGCCATTGCCAAAACCCCATTCATCGGAGTGCGAATTTCGTGACTCATGTTGGCCAAGAATTGCGACTTCACCCGGCTCGCTTCTAAGGCAGTTTCCCGCCCTTCCACCAACTCATTAATCTTGTCGGCAACCATCACAATTCCCCCGACTTTCTCGTCTGGATCGTACCAAGGGTGAGCCGCCCACCGCAGGTACAGAACAGATCCGTCTGCTCGTTCCCAGGCATCTTCGCTCACAGAAACTACCTGACCTTTGAGCGCTTGTTGGTACATTACTTTCCAGCGATTCGGCGTATCTGGAAACAATTCGTAATGGCTGAGATTATTCAGGGACGGCAAGTCCAAATTAAATTGACTAACCCATTTTTTAGAGTTAGCCATATAGCGCATTTGTGTATCGAACATCGCCATTGCTACAGGCACGCAAGTAATAATTTGTCTCAGTTGCTGCCGTTCCCTTTCCAGAGCATCTTCCGCCTGTTTCCGCTCAGTAATGTCGCTAATCATACCGGCCATCCGCAGCGGTTTTCCTTGGGAATTCCGTTGAGCTTTTCCCTGAGAAGTGCAGTAGCGGTAAAGACCGTTCGAGTGTAGCAGCCGGAATTCTACATTATAGTCTATTTCTTGTTCCAAGTGAGCGGCGATCGCCGCGACGATTCCCTCCTTGTCATCGGGGTGCAGGCGGTTGTATAGAGCGTCCATAGTCCTGCCAAATTGCTTTCGCGACAAACCGATAATTTCCAAAAGGCGATCGTTCCAATAAACCTCATTTTTACTTAAATCCCAATCCCAAATTCCGTCGTTCACTCCCTCTAAAACTAACCTGTATCGTTCTTCACTTTCCTTGAGTTTTTGACTGGTATGAAACGCCTGAAATTCTGCGCGGTAAACGCGCATGGCATTGGACAAACTGCGGGACAAACTTTCGGGAGAAAGCTTATTTTTAGCAATATAATCAGAAGCTCCTGCCTTCATCAATTCCACAGCGATTTGTTCGTCGCCTTGACCTGTGAGCACAATTAAGGGAACTTTCAGCCCAGCTTCTCGTAGATGTTTTACCAAACTCAGTCCGTCTCCGTCCGGCAATCCGTAGTCTAGCAATACGCAGTCAAATTTGCACTCAAATATTTGATTTAATAACAGCCCCTTTTCTGTCTCCTCAACCTCCCTTAAAGGTTGAGATTTATTGTGTTTGGAGAGTTTTGCGGTAGCCTGGGTAGAATTTTTGCTAACCGAGAGTTTGGTCAGGGCATCCGCGCAGTCTTCTGCCTCAGTAACTTCTGCCGAAACACCAGCGGACTTGAGCGAGCGTTTGATCGCCATTCGATCGACTGCATCGTCATCAACTATCAGAATTGTGAGAATTTTGTCCATAACAACCGAATTGTGGATTACTCCGAAAAAGCTGCAGTCTGGAAAAAAGAATTAAAACAACTGCATTCCTGAAAAATCACCAAGCCACATTAAAAAATATATTTTTTATTAAATTTCCCCTATTTTAGGGAATTTCACTCAGCATCCAGTATCTGTTTAGGGTAGCCATCACTTCCACAAAGTTAGAAAAAGTAACAGGTTTAAGAATATAGCCAGCTACATTCAAATTATAAGCTTTTACTTTATCTCTATCTTCATTAGAAGTCGTGAGGACGATTACCGGAATCGACCTCAAACATTCATCCAGTCGCAATTCTTGCAAAAACTCGATCCCGCTCATTCTCGGCATATTCAAGTCCAGCAAAATCAACCGGCGCGCTTGAGGCATTGGAGGATCTATTTTTCCTTCTCCACGCAATATAGATAGAGCTTCTAATCCATTGGCAGCAATGTAGAGGGGGTTGACGATGTTATTTTTTTTGAATGCTCGCCGGACGTTCATCACATCAACCTCATCATCTTCTACCAAGAGAATATGAATTTTTTTGTCTTCCATAAATGAGCCACTTTGCAGATGTTTTTTAAGCGCCAGTCTCGTTGGCGAGGTTTAGCCCGCACGGATCGCGAACCCAGCAGGTTTAATCTCTATTGTCCTTTGTCAAGAATCATTTATGCCTGGGCCGCTCGCGGGATCTACCTGCAGGTGTACTCGCCCCTCATGCTCTGAGGGGCGCAGCCGAGATCCAAAAACTCGCCAATAACGCCCGATCGAGCTACGGTAAAATCTAAAACTCATCTACATTATTAATCGCCATGTCAGCCGATCGCAAACTCTACGAAGGCAAAGCCAAAATCCTCTACTCCACCGAAGACAGCGAAATTTTGCTGACCCACTTCAAAGACGACGCTACAGCCTTTAACGCCCAGAAACGCGGCAGCATCGTCGGCAAAGGCGAAATCAACTGCGCCGTATCCGCCCACCTGTTTCGGATGCTAGAAGCCAAAGGCATCCCCACCCACTTCATCGACACGCCGGCCCCCAACCAAATGCGAGTCTGTCGCGTCCAAATCTTGCCGTTGGAAGTCGTAGTCAGAAACATTGCCGCTGGCAGCCTTTGCAAGCAAACCGGACTCGCCCTCGGCACAATTATCAATCCGCCGCTGGTGGAGTTTTATTACAAAAACGACGATTTGGGAGACCCGCTGCTGACCCGCGACAGGCTGCTGCTAATGCAGCTAGCCACCCCCCAACAAGTAGACCAACTAGAAATCGCCGCCCGCGAAATTAACGAAATACTCAAAGAATTTTTCAGCCAGTGCGGCATCACCCTGGTAGACTTCAAACTAGAATTCGGTATCGACCAACATCAAAATCTGATCCTCGCCGACGAAATCAGTCCCGACACCTGCCGCCTCTGGGACAACGCAGAAGCCGACCCCGACGCCCGTGTTATGGACAAAGACCGATTCCGCCGCGACTTAGGATCGGTAGAAACCGCTTACCAACAAGTTCTCCAACGCGTTCTCGCTCAGAAAGTCTAGAGGCCTTGGTAATGCGCTAGAATTGCACAGTTTGTCACCCTTCTGCTTTCGATGTCAGCAATCAGCGGTCAACAGTCATCAATTAGCGGTCAGCGCGAAATTCAACCGACTTATATAACTAATGACTAATGACTAATGACTAATGACTAATGTGGTGTGTGGATTGCCCAAAAAAGTGAACAAAAATGCGTTTATCTGCTGTATTGGTGGCAGTTTTTACTGCCTCAGCAACATTCGGGTTATCAAATTCGGCAAGCGGCCAAACATCCTACTCTGAATCAGCAGAGGAAGCTTTGGCTGCCGTTCCGCCTGCCCCGTCGATCGAATTACCCGATCGCCCCATTCCAGAATTAACCCAAAACCCTCCTCAAAACCGCAAAGCCGCTAAAACCGGCAAAGGGGAAGCCCTAAAAATAGCTGAGGCCCCTGGCAGAGGAGAACCCAAGGACCAACCCCCAGATCGAGTCACAGAACCGCCTTCGCCGGTTTCACCTCTGATCCTTCAACTCAAACCCGAGCTAGCATCCAACCCCTCCTCCGCCTCTAGCAGCCAAAACGCCCTGCCAGAGGCGCAACAGGACAGCTCGCTCCCCCCCGAGGAATCGGCTGTAACGCCCGCCTGGATCGCAGCAGAGCTAGGGAAACCAGAGGAATCAGGGGCGATCGCTCAAAACGCCCAAGTTACCCCCAGACCGGCCCCGACGGGACCGCCGGCTAACACCGTTCCCCCATTACCCCCTGGCCCAGCACCGCAGCCCAGACAAACCCCCGCACCCGCCGGGGCGGCAGAACCGCAAGTGCTAGTTGCAGAAGTGACAGTCACCGGGGCGACGGACGAGCTGGAAAGCGAAATTTACCGAGTCATCAGCACCCAACCGGGACGCACGACCAACCGCAGCCAACTGCAACAAGACATCAACGCCATTTTTGCCACAGGCTTTTTCAGAAACGTGCGGGCAGTACCCGAAGACACCCCATTGGGCGTCCGGGTGACTTTTATTGTGCAGCCAAATCCGGTGCTGCGGGGAGTGACAATCACCGGTCAGCAAGTGCTGCCCCAAAGCGTAATTGACGAAAGCTTCCGCGATCAATACGGCAAAATTCTCAACCTCCGCCGCTTTGAGGAGGGAGTGAAAAAAATTAATGCGTGGTATCAAGAGAACGGCTATGTTTTGGGCCAAATCACTGATGCCCCGCAAGTAGGAGACGACGGCACAGTAACCCTGGTAGTGGCAGAAGGCCAGATCGAATCGGTTGATGTCCGCTTCCTGAACAAGGAGGGAGAGGCAACAGATGCCACGGGTCAGCCGATCGGAGGCAACACCCGTCGCTTTGTCGTCACCCGCGAAGTAGAACTCAAGCCCGGAGACATCTTTAACCGCACCAAGGCGGAAAGAGATTTGAGACGGGTGTTTGGTTTGGGAATTTTTGAAGACGTGCGACTTGCCTTGGAACCGGGAACGACTGACCCCCGCAAGGCAAGGGTAATTGTCAACGTCATCGAGAAAAATACCGGTTCTCTGGCGGCTGGTGCGGGTTTGAGTTCCGCGACGGGTTTGTTCGGTACGCTGAGTTACCAGCAGCAAAACTTGGGCGGTAGGAACCAGAAGTTGGGCGCTGAAGTACAAATCGGGGAACGCCAAAATCTGTTTGACCTGAGTTTTACTGACCCCTGGATTGCGGGCGATCCTTACCGGACTTCTTATACGATTAATGCGTTTAGAAGACGATCGATCAGCGTGATTTTTGACGGCGGCGAACGGGAAGTCAGATTGCCCAACGAGGATCGACCCCGCATCAATCGCACCGGTGCCGGCATCAATTTCACCCGTCCCCTGTCGCGCAATCCTTTTGCCGATGCTGAGTGGACAGCTTCAGTCGGCTTGCAGTACCAGCGAGTCTCAATTACCGATCGCAAAGGCAGGCGCGAATCCCGGGACGAACTCGGCAACCTGTTAAGTTTTAGCAATTCGGGTTCGGATGACTTGACAACATTGCAAGCAGGCGCTGTGCGCGATCGGCGCAACGACCCCCTCCGCCCCACTAGCGGTTCCCTGCTCAGGTTTGGGATGGAACAGTCGATTCCTGTAGGTTCCGGCAGCATCCTGTTAAACCGCCTGCGGGCCAGCTACAGCCTGTACCTACCAGTCAAGTACACTAACTTTACCCCCGGCCCTCAAACCCTGGCATTCAGTTTTAGAGGCGGCACCATATTCGGAGATTTGCCTCCCTACGAAGCCTTCGCCTTAGGCGGCGCCAACTCGGTGCGCGGATACGACGAAGGCGACCTGGGAGCTGGTCGCAGTTTCCTAGAAGCCAGCGTTGAGTACCGTTTCCCGATTATTTCGTTTATCGGCGGAGCGCTATTTTTGGATGCTGGCACCGACTTGGGCACGGGCAAAGATGTCCCGGGCGACCCTGCCGGTATCCGCGGAAAGCCGGGTAGCGGTTACGGTTACGGCCTCGGCGTGCGGATTCAATCTCCTTTAGGACCGATCCGGATCGATTACGGTATCAACGACACCGGCGACAATCAAATTCACTTTGGGATTGGCGAGCGGTTCTAATTAACGAAGAGTCATTAGTCAGTGGTCATTAGTCATTAGTTAGGAGTAATGGGTAATTGGTGATTGAACTGGTTCCCGGGCTCTGCTTGGGAACCGATGTCTAGAGGCTCTGCCTCGCGTGGCTAGGGGACTCTGACGCTCTTGCGTTTGCTAGAATCGTAGAGTACGCATTACCACCAACCCAATATGAATCCATTTTTTCCGATGCTGTTATTGCAATTTACTCAAATAGCAGAAACTAGCTCTTGTCATACTGTCGGACCGTCGGAGTTAATCGCGATCATTGCTCTAATGGGGGGACTTTTAACCTTTGCTGCTACAGCTAATGTGCCAGCTATGTTAATTACAATACCCGCCGTAGTAGCAAAGGTTCTAGGAGGTCTTGCAATTGGAGCTAGCATCACCTCGATAATAGTGCCATTCCAGTCACTTTTAGATATCGCGGCTGTGGTGGCTGTAGTCGAGGGCGTTAAGCACATCTTAGGATGTGGTTAAGGAGTTAACTACGGTTAACTTCCTTGTTCCTTCTTCCTTCTTCCAAATGACTATTCACACCCTAAAATCTGAATTTGAACTGTCGGGAATTGGTTTGCACAGCGGCGAACAAACTCGCGTCCGAGTTTTGCCTGCTGCTGTTGGAGAAGGTCGCTATTTTGTCAGAATTGACTTGTCGGCCGATCGCAGAATTCCTGCAACAGTTGAGGCGGTTTGTCAGACTGCACTTTCTACTGAACTGGCAAATGCTGCTGGCGATCGAATTCGCACTGTAGAGCATTTATTAGGCGCTTTGGCGGGGATGGGAGCGGATAATGCTCGAATAGAGGTTGATGGGCCGGAAGTGCCGCTGCTGGACGGTTCGGCTCTGGTTTGGGTAGAGGCGATCGCCCATACCGGCTTAGTTCCTCAAGAATCGAAGCAATACCCCACTTCCTCCTGCGTCCTAGAACAGCCTATTTGGGTGCGTCACGGGGATGCTTTTGCAGCGGCTTTACCCTCAGCCGAAACTCGATTTAGTTACGGAATTGATTTTGAGGAACAGGCGATCGGCAATCAATGGTACAGTTGGTCGCCAGAGGCAGAAAGTTTTGCGACGGCGATCGCCCCAGCCCGCACTTTTGGACTTGCTCGCCAAGTTGACCAATTGCGACAAGCAGGTTTGATCAAAGGTGGTACCCTAGAGAACGCCCTAGTTTGCGATCGATCCGGGTGGCTCAACCCGCCTTTGAGATTTACAAACGAACCGGTGCGCCATAAAATCCTAGACTTAGTAGGCGACCTCAGTCTGCTCGGAACTTGGCCAAAAGCTCACTACTTGGCTTACAAAGCCAGTCACAATCTGCACGTCCAACTCGCCCAAGCCCTGAAATCGGAAGCTCTAGCTACGCTAGATAAAAGTTAGGAAAAAACACGTGCTCTGTTAAGATTGCATATTCCTTCTGCCATACTACACTCAAAAGTCTTCAAGCAATGTCCACGCTGACTGAAGTTAACACCCTCAATACTGCGAATTCTGAATCCCTCCCCACTGAAAACGGTGAGGATTCTCCCGCGGTTAAATCTACTTTTACTCTCGAAGAAATTCAGAAATTCTTGCCTCATCGCTATCCTTTTGCACTGGTTGACAAGATTGTTGATTACGTGCCGTCGGAGAAGGCTATAGGAATTAAAAATGTGACTTTCAACGAACCACATTTTCAAGGGCATTTTCCCGGAAGGCCAATTATGCCTGGGGTATTAATTGTTGAAGCTATGGCTCAAGTTGGCGGTATTGTTCTCGCTCAGTTGCCCGACATCAAGCAAGGATTGTGGATGTTTACCGGAATCGATCAAGTGAAGTTTCGTCGTCAGGTTTTACCGGGCGATCAGTTGCGGATGACTGTAGAATTGCTGTGGGTAAAACGCCGCCGCTTCGCAAAAATGCAGGCTCTGGCTGAAGTAGACGGACAAAAAGTTTGTGAAGGAGAATTGACGTTTTCGATGGTAGATTAAATTGGGGAAGTGGTGAGGGCTTGCGGGTAATTGTGACTTGTGAGTTTTGAATTTAAATTAAAACTGCTAAGTGTTCGTCGGAACGACGCAATCTTAAAATTTCTAAAATTCCCTCTTCCTTCTTCCGTCTTCTGTCAACATCCATCCGTTAAATCCGTTCAATTCCTTACACTGCGCTTAGCCGAACTTCCTTCCCACTTACCAGCAAAAAAATTGACAAATGCTTACTTTGATTCACCCAACTGCTGTGATTCATCCCGGCGCTGAACTTCACCCGACTGTACAAGTGGGAGCTTATGCTGTAATTGGGGAAAGAGTGAAAATCGGGCCGGATACTAAGATTGGCGCTCATGCAATTATCGACGGGCTAACAGAAATAGGCGCTCGCAATCAAATTTTCCCCGGTGCGGCGATTGGTTTGGAACCTCAAGATTTGAAATACGAGGGTTCTCCGACTAGGGTGAAAATTGGCGACAGCAATCAAATTCGGGAATACGTGACAATTAACCGCGCTACTGGAGCCGGGGAAAGTACGACAATTGGCAATCATAATCTATTGATGGCTTATGTTCATGTGGGACACAATTGCGCGATCGCCGATCGAGTAATTATCGCCAATGCTGTAGCCTTAGCCGGACACGTTAAAATCGAGTCTCAAGCCCGCTTGAGCGGTGTTTTGGGCGTTCACCAGTTTGTCCACATCGGCCGCTTGTCTATGGTGGGCGGCTTGAGCAGGATCGATCGAGACGTACCTCCTTATATGCTAGTCGAAGGTAATCCTTCGAGAGTGCGAGCAATCAACAAAGTCGGTCTCCAACGCGCTGGTTTGACAGAAGAAGATTTGCTAGTTTTGAAGAAAACTTTTCGTATTTTATACCATTCTGGCTACACTCTCAATCAAGCTTTGGAACAGTTGGATTTGTTACCAGAAAACGCCCACTTGCAGCACCTGCGGAGATTTGTGCAGCAGTCTATAACCAAAGGGCGGCGCGGTTTGATTCCTGGCAAAAAGTAAATGAGGTAGAATAAACCTATTGTTTGTAGTAAGGACTTTAGTCCTTATTAGCTAAAAGTCGCGTCAGAGAGGACTGAAGTCCTCACTACAAACCAATGAGCAGTTAGCTGTAGGGTGTGTCAGTTTCAAGCCTTGACGCAGCTAAAAAAGTTTTGCTCCGGGGCACCTTACTGATGATATCGAGGATTTTATGAAAATTTTTATCAGCACTGGTGAGGTTTCTGGCGATTTGCAAGGAGCTTTGTTAGTTGCAGCCTTAAAACGTCACGCTGTCGCCGCTGGTTTTGAGCTAGAAATAACAGGATTGGGCGGCCCTCGTATGGCAGAAGCTGGGGCTACTATTTTAGGCGATACTGTGGGCATTGGTTCTATGGGCCTGATAGAATCAGTGCCGTATATCTGGCCAACGATCAAAGTTCAGCAAAAAGCTAAACAATATCTCAAAAACTTCCGCCCCGATGCTGTTGTATTGATTGATTATTTGACTCCAAATCTCGGTATTGGCAGCTATATCCGCCGCTGTTTGCCTGATTTGCCGGTGGTTTGGTACATCGCACCTCAAGAATGGGTTTGGTCGATTTCTCGTCGCAATACCGATCTGATTGTCAATATTAGCGACCAACTTTTGGCAATTTTCCCCGAAGAAGCTTGTTATTATCGAAAAAAAGGAGCCCAAGTGAGTTGGGTTGGTCATCCTTTGGTGGATAGAATGCAATCTGCGCCCAGCCGGGAAGTTGCCCGCAAAACTTTGGGAATTGGGCCGGAACAGGTGTCGATCGCCCTAATTCCCGCTTCCAGACACCAAGAACTGAAGTACCTGATGCCGGTTATATTTGAGGCAGCTCAAATTATTCAAGCTAAATTGCCGGAAGTTCATTTTTTGATTCCGCTTGCTAACAAAGCTTTCCGCAGCAAAATCGCACAGGCGATCGAGAATTACGGTTTGCGGGCTACTTTGTTAGAAAATCAAACTCTGGAAATCTTGGCTGCTGCCGATCTGGCGATCGCTAAATCTGGTACTGTTAATCTGGAGCTGGCTTTGCTCGACGTTCCGCAAGTTGTCGCCTACCGCGTCAGTCCGATTACGGCGATTATTGCTCGCCACGTGCTGAAATTTTCGATTCCTTTTATGTCTCCGCCGAATTTGGTGCAAATGAAGCCGATCGTCCCTGAGTTGCTGCAAGACGACGCTACTGCGGAAAATATAGTGAACCACGCACTGGAATTGCTGCAAAATGCCGATCGACGCCAGCAAACTTTGGCAGGTTATCGGGAAATGCGCGAAAGTCTCGGAGATGTGGGTGTGTGCGATCGGGCCGCTGCGGAAATAATGAAAAACGTCAAATTAAATACAGCTTCTTAAAGCAATTTTGGTATTGAAAGGTTATGTATAAACCCGGTTTCTTTGTAGATGGCTCCTTGACAAACCCCAGATTTATTGCCAGAAACGCGGTTAATTTCCTTAATTTATCTTAAAGCAACTTTGTTATTGAAATGTTATGCCAAGCAATCGGAAAAAGCGACCGATCGCTGTTGATTTATTTGCAGGCGCGGGCGGCATGACCCTGGGCTTTGAACAAGCAGGTTTTGATGTACTTGCCTCAGTCGAAATTGACCCAATTCACTGCGCCACACACCAGTTTAATTTCCCCCTGTGTTCTATTCTGTGCAAAGATGTCGCACAGCTTACGGGTTCGGAAATTAGGAAAAAATCGGCGATCGGGCGGCGCGAGATAGACGTAGTAATCAGCGGTTCGCCCTGTCAAGGATTCTCGATGATGGGAAAGCGCGATGTGGACGACCCGCGAAATTCTCTAATATTTCACTTTCAGCGCTTAGTTTTGGAGCTAAAACCCAAGTTTTTCGTAATGGAAAATGTTCCGGGAATTGCGTCAGGAGAACACAAAGAACTCCTGAATATTTTAATTAGCTCTTTCCTGGAAGCAGGCTATCAAGTAGAAGAAAACTATCAAGTTCTCAACGCGGTTCACTACGGAGTGCCGCAAGCTCGCAAACGCTTATTTCTGATTGGCTGCAAAAAAGATTATGAGCTGCCAAAATACCCTCAGCCAACTACTATACTGCCGAAAGTTAAAATTCCTAAACGCTATAAAAAAGTTAATTTACCTGCTGTCCCTACAGTTTGGGATGCGATCGGAGATTTGCCGGAAGTGGAAAAGTACAGCGAGTTGCTGCACCGAGATTGGGTGATGGCGGAGTACGGAAAGTGCAGCACTTATGCGAGTATAATGCGCGGAATGGATGGTTTGGATGATGATTATTCCTACGATCGCGAGTACGATCGGCAAATTCTCTCTTGTAGTTTGCGAACTCAACACTCTCTGGAATGTATAGAAAGATTTCATGCTGCTAAACACGGCGAAAAAGAGCCGATCAGCCGTTTTTATAAGCTTCATCCCCAGGGAGTTTGCAACACTCTCAGGGCTGGAACCGACCGGGCTAGGGGGGCTTATACTTCGCCGAGACCGATTCACCCGAGCACCCCTCGGTGCATTACTGTCAGGGAAGCTGCGCGACTGCATTCCTATCCTGACTGGTTTAGATTTCACGTTACAAAATGGCACGGTTTTCGCCAAGTCGGAAATTCTGTACCGCCCCTACTGGCGAAAGTTGTAGCAGCGCAGATTATTAGCGCTTTGGGCGTGACAGCAATTAAGCCGAGTCTCAAACTGACCTGGGGAAATGATTCGTTGCTTAAACTGAATTGGTCGGAAGCAGAACAATATTATCTAAAAAGTTAAGAGTTAGATTTAATTATCTCTAACGGGGAATTGGTGAGTAGTAATTAATAATACCAAATCCGGGTTAGCTACCCCCGTTATGATGGCAAAAAAAACTGCACTCATACCCAATCCGGGTTAGCCACCCCCGTTATGATGGCGATTGAGCGCCTCAAGTGCTCAATCGCCATCTGTGTGTTTGCGGCA